>JAGWZX010000085.1 GCA_018968805.1 Patescibacteria group bacterium
ACTAACAATCTTTAAGCTATAGCTTAAAGATTGTTAGTGGATGAATCGAGAGCATTATTAAGATATTGTAAGATACAGGACGATAAAGGACTCTGTTGCTCCAACCGCATTTGTGCTAGGCTTTTGGCGTGAAGTTTAAAGATAAGGAAGTGGATTTTTCTGTGCCGAAAGTGACGGGCGTTATCAACGTGACGCCGGATTCTTTTTATGATGGCGGACGGATTAAAGATGATCGGGATTTGCTTGAGGCGGCTGAAAAAATGCTTGGCGAAGGCGCGGATTTTCTGGATGTCGGCGGCTGTTCGTCGCGCCCGGGCGCGACGGAAGTTTCTCCGGAAGAAGAAAAACAGCGGGTAGTTCTGGCCATTAAACGTGTCGCTCGTAAATTTCCGGAAGCAGTGATTTCCGTGGACACGTTTCGGGCGGAAATTGCCGCGGCGGCAATTTCCGCCGGGGCCGCTTTCGTCAACGATATTTCCGCTGGCGACGACGATCCGGAAATGTTTTCTACTGTCGCTAAACTCCAAGTTCCCTATATCGCGATGCACAGGCAAGGCAAGTCGGCGACGATGCAAAAAAATCCCACATACCAAGACGTCGTTGGTGAAATTTTTTCTTATCTTAGAGATAAAGTGGAAAAACTCCGGTCGCTCGGTATCGAAGACGTTATCATTGACCCGGGTTTCGGTTTCGGCAAAACTCTCGAACATAATTACGTTTTGTTAAAACGCCTGGGCGAATTAAAGAAAATCGGCGCGCCGGTTATGGTCGGTCTTTCCCGCAAGTCCATGATCCAAAGGGTTTTGGACGTGCCGGCTGACGACGCTCTGAACGGCACCACCGCGGCTAACCTGCTTGCGCTCTTGGCCGGCGCTGATATCCTTAGGGTCCATGACGTTAAGCCGGCGAAAGAAGTGATTGCGATATTCGGGCAGTTTAAGAAGGCAAAATGATCATAACGCCTATAAAAACCAGAATTTTTAAGGAGGGCGACAATCTCGCCGATTTTATTGTTGAGTGCGTCAAACGTTTGCCGGAGAAATCCGTGCTGGCGGTTACTTCAAAAATCGCGGCTCTGTCGGAAAAGCGAACGGCATTGCTGGACGGCCGCGAACATAAAGAAGAAATTATCAAGAAAGAAAGCGATTGGACGCTTCGGGCGAAATACGTCTGGCTTACGATGAAAGACGGCATGTTTATGGCTAACGCCGGCGTTGACGAAAGCAATGCCCGAGGCAAATTGGTGCTTTTGCCTCGCGACAGTTACGAGGTGGCGGCGCGTTTGCGCGAAGTTCTGCGGAGAAAATTTAAAGTTAAGAAACTTGGCGTGCTTGTCACCGACAGCCGCACTCTGCCCCTCCGGGTCGGTGTTACGGGCATCACCCTGGGCTATGCCGGTTTTCGCGGGGTGAAAGATTATCGCGGCACGCCGGATTTGTTCGGCCGAAAATTCCATTTTTCGCGCGCCAATGTCGCCGATGGCCTCTCCGCCGCCGCGGTCTTGGCGATGGGCGAGGGCAAGGAACAGACGCCGCTTGCGCTCATTGCCGGCGCACCGGTTGAATTTTGTGAAAAAGTGTCGCGTACCGAACTCATCATTCCGCCGACAGATGATATTTACAAATCCATTCTCAAATTTCCCAAATGAGGCCGAGTTATTTTGACATTCACAGCCATCCGAACTTTGCCGCGTTTAACGCGGACCGAGATGAGGTTGTTCAGCGTGCGCGTGACGCGGGGGTTTGGCTTGCAGCCGTCGGCACGCAGAAAGACACGTCGCGCGAGGCGGTGGAACTTGCCGAAAAATATCCGGAAGGCGTTTGCGCGATAATCGGCCTGCACCCGATCCATACCTCAAAGTCCTATCATGATACGCAGGAATTGGGCGAGGGCGGAGCGGAGTTCACTTCGCGCGGCGAACGATTTGAAAAAAAAGTTTATTTGCCCATGGCCGAACACGCCAAGACGGTAGCCATAGGCGAGTGCGGTCTGGATTATTATCGGGTTGAGCCGGAAAAAATTAAAGTTCAGGAAGAGGATTTTTTGGCCCAGATTGAACTTGCGAATGAAGTCGGGAAACCCCTGATGCTCCATGTTCGGAGCGCTTACGAGAAAACGGCGGAAATTTTAAAAAGTCATCCGGCCAAGGCGGGCGCGGTCGTGCACTGCTTCACCGGCACTTACGGGCAAGCTAAGTTGTTTCTTGACCTCGGTTATCACATTTCATTTTCCGGCGTCATCACTTACCCGCCGAAGAAAAATCCCAAATCGGGCGAGCAGGCTTCCTACGACGATGTCGTCCGGGCGATGCCGCTTGAAAGAATTATGACGGATACCGACGCGCCGTATCTTTCGCCCGTGCCGCACCGCGGCAAGCGCAACGAGCCGGCCTATGTGTCGGAGATCGTGAAAAAAGTCGCCGCGATCCGCGGCGAAGATCTTGAAATGATCAGGGCGCGGCTTTTGGAAAATGCTTTAAAATTTTTCAACTTGTCCGCTTAGAGCGTTTTTCGCGGCCGCGGGGG
>JAGWZX010000086.1 GCA_018968805.1 Patescibacteria group bacterium
GCGGAATAACCCCGCCGAGGGCACTCCCGAGGGAACGGCTTGCCGCGGGAATGGGACGGGCGGCAAACTTTATTTTTATAGCAGCGTCACTTGCCGGACCGGAGTTGTTGAATGATGCTCTCCACCTGGGCTTTGGCATTCGGGCTCAACTGCTCGATTTTTTGGAGGTCACTGATAGCGGCGGCGGTTTGGCCGAGCTGATGCTCAACGGCGGCCCGGCTCAAATAATTATTCGGGTTATTAGGATCCTGCTGAATCATGAGATTGATGCTTTGAAGCGCCTCCTGGAAATACCCGCCGGCGATAAACGCCTGCAAAAAACGCTGATCGGAAAGCACTTGCTCCGGAGGCAAGGGCGCCAAAACCTTAGCCGCTTCACTGCCCTGCTTGCCGTACAAAAGGGCGATGGCATAAACCTTGCGCGCTTCGTCGAAGCTCTGATCCAAATCAAAGGCTTGCTTCGCGGCAGACACAGCGTTGGTAAAATCCTTTTTACCGAGATACGCCGAAACAAGCGAGAAAAGTATCGTCTGTTTGTTGGACGAAAGCTCGTGAGCTTTGGTCAAATCGGCAATGGCATTGTCATAATCGCCTACGGAAGCCAGGAACGATCCGGCGAAAAGCCAGTAGCGGGCATCTTGCGGCGTGCGGCTTAACTGCTTATCCATTTCCGAGCGGGTCAGCGCGACGAATTGATTCTTAACGCTCGGGTCAACGTTCGGATCGCTTATTGCCTGCGTCGTCACCTGAACCAGCTGTTCCCGGATTTCCGAATCTCCAAGCGAATGATACGACAGCGCTTTTTTGAAATCAGCCAAGTTTTGCGCCGGACCGCCCGAGTTAGGCGAAAGGGCTGTGATCAGTTCTGATGAAGCGAGCAGGGCTGGCACGTTGACGTAGTATATGATAAAGACAAAAATCACCGCGACAAGCGGCGCAAGCACGCGATTGGCCGTACCCGGATCAACGGCCGTCATCTTGGCCGCGAGACCCTCGGGTGTCCTGCCCGCGATACTCTGGATCCAAGCCAGCACGAAGATAAACATAAGGTAACTCGTGATGTTGTCAAAAACCGTGAGATTTTGGACAAAGTAACCCGCGAATAGGCCGGTAATCAAACTTTTTTCCAAAAATGAGAAGTTATCGCCTTTGCGCCACAAATAATAGAACGCGAACACAAAAAGCGACAGGTAAGCGAGAAGGCCCAGGAGACCGCCAGCGATGAGCCAGTCAAAAATAATGTTGTGGGCCCGGTCAAACCACTGCTCCTGACTGTACATCGCCGGCTGATAGTATTTATTGAAAACGTAATTGAAACTCTCCTGCCCCCAACCTACCAAAACTGTCTTGGGACTTTCCTTGAAACCTTGCCACGCCATGTCCCAAATCATGAAGCGCGACTCGGCTGTCTTGTCGGTAAAAGAAATCGAAGAAAAACGCTGAAGTACCGGACTATTGACGACAAAAGGAGCGTTTCTTACGGCGAAAAAACCGGCGACCAAAACAGCGAGCGCGATAATCACGCCAAGCGAAATTTTGCGCAGACGCGATTCTTTCTTATCAAACAGACCGACAAGAAGCGCGGTCAGAAACAAACCGCCGATCAGGCCGAGTGTCGCGCCGCGAGTGGCGGTGTGGTAGAGAATAAAGGCGTCAGCGACGATAGCGAGGCCGTAAAGCCATCGCCATAGCGAACCGCGTTTCTCCCATGTGATTAAAAGCAAACCAAAAAAGACGTGGAAAAGCATGTAGACCGCGAGGTAAGTAGCGTTGCCAAAGGTCGCGTCAAGACGCACGCCGCTTTGGTTGATGGGAAGCTTACCGATAAGCTGGAGCGCACCGTACGCGGCGGCGATAATCGACACAAACACGGAGACGCGAAAAAGCCACTGCCAGAGCTTGCGGGTCATCACCGAACTTAAGACAACAAAGAGGGCGAACAAATGAACAAGCGTGACCCAACCTTCCATGCGCTCAAAGTTTGACCAGAAACTTTTGAAAACATTCGGGGAGAGCCAGTCGGAGATGAAAATAAAAGCGACAAACGCGGCGAACGCCCAAAAAAGCTTGGATGTTTTTGGTAAAACCGAGCGATCGCGCAAGGCCAATATCATCCAAAGCGCCGTGATTATTTCAACAATAATGCGAAAAGTGAAATTCTTGCCGGTAATAAATGGAAAGAACTCGTGGTTGGCTACTATTAAAACGATAAATGGTAAAAGAAAAATGCCGACAAGAACGGATACGCGCAAAACTTTGTCGGCAGTCTTTTGCGAGGGCATTTCTGCCATGCTTTGTTCGTTTGTCATCACGAAACTATATCATGAAGTGCTTGATACACAAAGAGTGAGCGCGGTTAATTATAGATGCATGACCTAACTGAAGAAGATGAGATACATCGGTAATACCCCTTCGGTAGCTATCGCGCTACAATCGAGGGGAATTACCAGCCAATCTCATCGCCATGCCAAGACCTAAAAACATCACAAAGCTCG
>JAGWZX010000087.1 GCA_018968805.1 Patescibacteria group bacterium
GTATTTTCCGATTTGTAATGTCTGGTATATTATAGCTTTTTATGGTCTATCTGAACGAGTTGAACAACGAACAAAGGCGCGCCGCATTGGAAACCGACGGGCCTCTTTTGATAATTGCCGGGGCTGGCGCCGGTAAAACCAAGACTATCACTCACCGCATATGCCACCTCATCAAACAAGGAGTGGAACCGGAACGCATTCTTGCCATCACTTTTACTAACAAAGCGGCCAAGGAGATGCGTGAGCGAGTACTTCGGCTGATTTCTAAGGAGTTTTCGTTGAATCTGCCCGTCTCCGATCTTTCGGGAATGGCGTCGGTCCCGTTCGTGAGCACCTTCCACGCGCTTGGGGTCCAGCTTATTCGCGAACACGCCGCCCTGCTTGGTATTCCGAGGCATTTCTCCATTGCCGATAAGAATGACTCATTGAAATTAATCAAGGAAAGCATGACCCGGGTCGGGCTGGATTCTAAAAGTTTTGAACCCGGTGCTTTGGCCAACCTGATCAGCAGAGAAAAAGGCAACGCCGTCACCCTATCAGAATATCAAGCTAAAAATGACGGGGGACACATGAGTGGTTTAGTCGGGGAAGTGTGGCAGGAATACGAAAGACTGTTAATCAATGAAAAATCCCTGGATTTTGACGACCTGCTGCTAAAAACCGTTCTGCTTCTTAAGGAAAATGCGGCTGTGCGGCAAAACCTGGAACGCCGGTGGCGCTACATTCACGTTGATGAATATCAGGACACTAACCGGGTTCAGTACCTCATTGCCAGATATTTGGCCGCGGCGCATCGTAATATTTGCGCGGTGGGAGATATCGACCAAACAATCTATTCCTGGCGCGGCGCTGATATCAAAAATATCCTTGGCTTCGAGCGAGATTACCCGGACGCCAAGATCATATTCCTCGAAGAAAACTATCGCTCAACGGAAGTCATCCTGGCGGCTGCCAATCGGGTCATTGCCAAAAACAAACTGCGCCGCGAAAAAAACCTATTCACTAAAAAAAGCGGCGGCGACAAGATTGGCCTGTTCACCGCGCACGATGAAAATGACGAGGCTCGCTTCGTGGCCTTGAAAGCCAAAGAATTGACCGAGGAGAAAGGCGTGCGCCCCTCCGAAATCGCCGTACTATACCGTGCCAATTTTCAAGGACGAGCGCTTGAAGAAGCGATGCTCCGGGAAGAGATGCCGTATCAAGTCCTCGGCACTCGTTTTTTCGAGCGACGAGAAATTAAAGACGTCTTGTCGTACATCAAAGCGGCCTTGAACGGGGAGTTGGCGAGTGACCTGAAGCGTATCATTAACATGCCGCCGCGCGGCCTTGGCAAAGTAACCGTCCTTAAATTATTCGCCGGACAGGAAAAGACCCTGACGCCGGCCGTGAAAAAGAAGGTGGACGATTTTCGAAAACTTCTCACTGACATCAAGCGGTTTGCTCTTTCCGAGAAACCCTCGCAGACTATCAAATACGTCCTGCGCGCCTCCGGCATCGAGGAAATGCTCACGGGAGGCGGCGCCGATGATCGGGAACGGCTGGACAATATCAAAGAATTGGTCACTTTCGCCACAAAATACGACTCTATGCAAAACTCCGAAGAAGCGATCTTGAAATTCCTTGAGGACGCCGCGCTCCAAAGCGATCAAGATGAACTTGCGAGCGACAATGAAGCCGTCAAACTGATGACCGCCCATGCCGCCAAGGGCCTGGAGTTTGAGTATGTCTTCATCACCGGCCTGGAAACCGACCTCTTCCCGCACCGAGTCATAGACAATTCTCACGGCCGAAAGACCGATGGCGCGGACGAAGAAGAACGGCGGCTGTTTTACGTCGCCCTTACCCGCGCCAAGAAAAAATTGTACTTGTCTTACGCGTCGGTGCGCACTATTTTCGGATTGAAACAAGTCAATCTGCCGTCAGAATTTATTTTTGACGTGCCTGAGGAACTGATCGAGCAAGAAGAACCGTTTGTCGGCGGCGGCCGGGTTATATATCTTGACTAATATGCTCCAAAAAAAATCGTTGGGACAAAATTTTCTTCATTCACCGAGAATCCTCCAAAAAATCGTCTCGGCGGGCGAGGTCGCGGCGGGCGATATGGTGCTTGAAATCGGTCCGGGTGATGGCGCTTTAACAGCGGTGATTCTCCAAACCGGCGCAAGCGTTATGGCCGTAGAAAAAGACCGCCGTCTTGTTCCGATTTTGCAAAAAAAATTCGCGCGCGAACTCACCGGCGGCCAGTTAAAACTCATCTCCGCCGACATCCTTGATTTAAATCTGGAAAACTTGCGGCTTGTGGCGTACGGCTTCAAGCTCATAGCCAACATTCCTTATTACATCACCGGAGAAATTTTGCGAAAATTTTTGGGCGGCCCTTGCCAGCCGTCAGTCATGGTTATGCTTGTCCAAAAGGAAGTGGCCGAACGCATCATCGCCCGGGACGGCAAAGAAAGTTTGCTGTCGATTTCCGTCAAATG
>JAGWZX010000088.1 GCA_018968805.1 Patescibacteria group bacterium
TTTATCGGTAGCGGCCAGAATACCCCGGCCGCCTGGCGGGCGGGGATGAATGGCCGCATAATGAACCGGAGCGAGCGGAGCTCGCTCCTACCCGACAAAGTTTCCCCGATGCCGCCCGCGGAATAACCCCGCCGAGGGTATTACCGAGGGAACGGCTTGCCGCGGGAATGGGACGGGCGGCAAACTTTATTTAAATCGAGGATCTTGTTTTAAAATTTTAATTTTTTATTTTTTCCATCCATGCTGGATATCCGTTTTATCAAGGAAAATAAAGATATTGTCGAGGCGGGAGCCAAGAAGAAGCATATCGATGTCGATATAGCCGGTCTTATCGCGCTTGATGACAAGCGCCGATCGCTCATGGCCGCGGTGGAGAAAAAGCGCGCCGAACAGAACGCGTTTAATGAGAAAATCTCCCGGGCTGCTTCCGCCGAGCGCACGGCTTTCATTGCCGATATGAAAAAACTCAAAGACTCAATGCAGAAGGAAGAGAATGAGCTTAAGGAAGTGATGAAGCAGTGGCATCTTTTGATGTTGGCCGTGCCGAATATCCCCGACATGTCTGTGCCGGAAGGGGCAAATGAAGATGAAAATAGGGAAGTAAAAGCGTGGGGCGATAAACCGCAGTTTTCGTTTCAGCCCAAGAATCACATTGAACTCATGGAAACGCTTGGCATGGTGGATTTCGAACGCGGCGCCAAAACTCACGGCTTCCGGGGTTATTTCCTGAAAGGGGCTGGGGCGGACTTGTCATGGGCGCTTTGGAATTACGCCCGAGACTTTTTCGGCGGAAGGAAATTCAATCCGTTCATCGTTCCAGCCATCGTCAAAAAAGAGTTTTTCTACGGCACCGGCCACTTGCCGCGCGAAGCGGATGATTTGTATCATACCCAAGACGAAGATTATCTTTCAGGCACGGCCGAAGTGCCGATGATGGCGTATCATTCGGGCGAGCTGTTTCGGGCCGCCGATTTGCCGAAGCGCTACCTGGCTTTTTCACCGTGTTTCCGGCGCGAAGCGGGCAGTTACAGCAAGGATACCAAAGGCTTGATTCGCGTTCACGAGTTTTTCAAACTAGAACAGCTTGTTTTGTGCGAAGCCGAACATGCCACTTCTGTCGCCCTGCATGAAGAAATAAACAGAAATTTTGAGGAGTTTGTTGAATCACTCGGTCTGCCGTATCGCCGGCTTTTGATTTGTGGTGGCGATTTGTCCGCGAGTAAGGTGAAGCAGTATGATACGGAGGCGTGGTTTCCGGCGGAGGGGAAATACCGCGAACTTTCCAGCGCTTCCTACTATCACGATTTTCAAGCGCGCCGGTTCAACATCAAATACGATGACGGCGAGAAGCGCCGTTACGTTCACTCGCTCAACTGCACCGCCGTTGCCACGCCCCGAATCATCGCCGCGATCGTGGAGAACTTTCAGGAAGCGGACGGAATCGTCAAAATTCCCGGGGTCCTTCAAAAATATTTCGGTAAATCCGTCATTACGAAATAAACCGGCGAGTGCCGCGTAAAAACTTATGCGTGGCCGTCCACATTTCAAATCGGCGCGACTTCAAGAACGACGGCGCAAAGTATTCATCGGCTGGAGCGTTATTTTGCTCGCGCTTGCGCTGGGCGTGTGGGTGTTTTTTTACACGGCCTCCGGAATGAGCTGGTGGACTATCAGGGATATCAGCGTGCGGGGCGGTTCTCCAGAAGAAACGGCGAAGATAGAGAATTTAGCGCGCGGCTTCCTTTACGGGCGGTATTATTTTACTTTTGCCAGGGCAAACGCTCTGTTATATCCCAAAAACGTCATTGAACGGGAGATTTACGATCGCTACCCGACCATTGCCAACGTTTCGGTCGGCCTGTCTAATTTGCATCAAATCAATATCAATCTTACGGAACGCGTGCCGGTTGCGTTGTGGTGCGAAAGGATCGGTGTTATAGCGGCGCAAACGCTGGGAAATTGTTTTCAAATGGACGATACGGCGTTTATCTTCGCTCCTTTTGCGACAACGACCGCCACCACAAGCCCCTTTTTAATATTTTCAAGCAATCTTTCTACCACGACGCCGGTAGGGCGGTATTACACAAACGGAAGCCGGTTAAATAACCTTCTGGCGTTAGCGCAAAAGGCTTCCTCAGCCGGCCTCGCGGTTTCCGAGTTTGACGATCAATCCGACGGTACGACTGATATTTTATTGGTGGAGGGTGCCAAGTTCATTGTTGCCCCGGACACGGATCTGCCGACCGCGCTTGAAAACGTTTTGACTCTTATTAACGATCCGGGTTTTGGCGGCGTCGCCAATCTTTCAAAGATTGATTACATTGATTTGCGTTTCGGCAGTAAAATTTTCTACAAAGCTAAAAAATAGCGTTGAAGGCTGTCCACTTGACGCGTCAATGT
>JAGWZX010000089.1 GCA_018968805.1 Patescibacteria group bacterium
AAAATTCTGTCATACGGTCCGCCTTTGGCAAATCCCAATTCTTCCTGCGCCGGCCTTATTTCCGCGTTTTTTATATGGTACTTTCCTATATTTTCTCGGCCTTTTTCCACGAGCTCCGGCACAAGCTCAATAGCGCTGACATAGCCGTTCTTTCCAACCAAGTGCGACAAAAGCGCCGTAGTCCAACCGGAACCGCTGCCCACGTCCAACACTTTTTCGCCAGATTGAATGTCTAACAGTTCAAGCATGAAAGCTACCGTGGTTGGTTGGGAAATAGTTTGATTGAAACCGATCGGCAGAGGGTAATCCTCGTAAGCCTCGCATTTGTAATTTTCGTCTACGAAATCGGCGCGGTCAAATGCGATAAAAGCTTCGCGTAAACGGGCGTTTTTGAGTACGCGCCGTTCTTCAAATAACTCCTTTACCAACTCTTTTTGAGTTTCTGTCACTTTTCTAATATACCCTCCTTATTAAGAATTGCCAATTTGGCGCGCCGTCCGCGATTATAACCTCCGAGCGAACCGTCACCTCGGATTACGCGGTGGCATGGAATGCCCGGGTCAAAATTGGTGCGGAGAATCGAGCCGACGGCACGTGACGCGCGGGAGTTGCCGGCGCGGCACGCCACTTCGCCGTAACTCAAAGTTTGGCCCGCCGGAATTTTCCGGACGACTGCGAGCACCCGCTTTTTAAAAGAGACTGGCGGTTGATTCGCTTTTTTTGTCTGCGCTTCTTTTTTCATCAATTTTTATAAGGCGTGTCTTATGATCTGCGTTTCTATTTTCTTTTGCATAAATAAGCGACTCGCGAAACGACCGGCCGGCACTTTCGCGATAGGCGCAAAATTCGCACTCCGGCGCGGCCTTGGGAATTTCCGAACCGGCTAGACATTTTTTTATTTTATCCAAAATGTCCGGAATCCAAGAATCGTCGCCTTTGTGAGCGATGAGATTGACATCAAATTCCAATTTTCCGTCAAACGCTTTTCTGTCAGTCTTGCCGTTGACATAAAGAAAATATCCGGTCATCGAAACTTTAAAACCATTCCGGCGCAAAAGCCACTGATAAATTTCCATTTGTCTTTTGTATTGATTTTGCCATTTGGTGTCCGAAAGCTCGGTTACGTCGCCGTCTTTGGCGGTCGCTTTGTAGTCAACGACAATGAGTTCGCCGTCTGGAAAGACCCAGACATCGTCTATCGCGCCGCTGATTTTCATTCCTGTCGGCGCGTGAAAAAATTGCACGCCGGAAAAATTGTCACGCCATTTTTCCACGTCCGGGTGGTTAAAAGGAACGGCTTTGACGCCGTATTTCTTCATAATAGGATGGGCTGAGCCGCCCGCGCGGTGAATATCAAATTCCTTCTTGAGAAGCTTGTCGACGGCGATATTCAGAGTGAACGCCGGGCCGCGCGGCCGGGCCACGCCGAGCTTGTTGTCCAGATAAAAACAGCGCGGGCATTCCATAAAAAGGTCTATTTTCGAGCGCGACAATTTCCATTTCGATCCGCCAAAGTTCCAGTCCGCGCCGCGTTTTGCTTTGTAAAATTCAGACATAAATATTGATAAACGACACCACTTCAAATGCTAGTGCGGGAACCTGTCGCGCCGGGCGGTGTTCTCCGGACAAATGACCTTGCTTTCTTCCACCGCCGCCTCGATGCGATCTGGCGCGAGACCGAGCGATTGAAGTTTGGAGACATTGCGCACGTCGCGGCACAGCACCAAGCCCGCGTCGACGAGAGTTCGCTTTTCCTGCTGATTGAGAGTGCTCAAGCTGGTCACCGGATGCATCGCCACGTCTTCTATCAGGTCGTGAAGATTGCCGACCGCCGGAAAATTCCAGCCGATAAGCCGCAAGCCGGCGCAGTCGGCGTAATGGATCGCCCGATCGGTGAATTTCGTATTGGTTATCAGCCAGCCCTCGTCCAGCTTGCGTTTCTTGCCGAAAAAATAATCAATGCCTTTGATATCGTCAAAGCGGGCTTTGACATAAAGCGCGACTTTAAGATCGGACTTCAGGCCGATTTCATTGTGGAACTTGGCTTCGGCCATAATCAGGCGGTTTTCGTTCCAAGCTACCACATCAATTTCATGTTCGGCGCAATGGCCTTTGACGATTTGGTTTGTCTCGGCCCGGAAGCTGCGCGCCCTAAAAATGTCGGCCATGAATTTCTCGAAAGGAAAACCGGTCGGGCCCAATTCACCGAGCGCCCGTTTCAGGGAATAACGGGCGGAAACCGGTTTCTCCATCCGGTCTAAAAGAAAAAAGGCGTGGTCGTAAATCATTGACGTGGACATACCGTCTTCCACTTCCCGGGCGATATGATTGACTACGTGCTCGGCTGCCTCTTTCGAAGCGCCGGCCGAAAGGAGCGAACTCTCAAGCTTTTTG
>JAGWZX010000090.1 GCA_018968805.1 Patescibacteria group bacterium
GATCCGGTTTTTGAGCGGGGTTTGGACGAGCTTATAAAAAAGAGCTATGAGATTTTGAATCTGATTACGTTTTTTACGACGGGGGATGATGAGACACGGGCGTGGACGATAAAAAATGGATCGGCCGCGCCGGCCGCCGGCGCGGCCATCCACACCGACTTCCGCGACAAATTCATCCGTGCCGAAGTCATTCATTATGACAAACTTTTGGAAGCCGGTTCTTACGCCGCCGCTCGCGAGCGCGGTTTGGTACGGACGGAAGGGAAAGAGTACATCGTTAAAAACGGAGATGTAATCGAGTTTAAGATATAGATGTTATGTGACAGCCTGGACAGACGTTCGCGAGCATGCTAATTTCTTCGTGGTTTTCCGTTATGAACGCTGTTTTTGCCATTACCATTTTCGCTTTTGCATTGCTCGGGATGATTTTTTTGGTGTTCCGGTGCATCTCTTGCCCTTAAACCCGCCATTTCTCGGCGGGTTTTCTCTTGCCTAAATTTGCGCTATCATCTAAGCGTATCAGCAATGTTGTAATTACATGGAAAACGATAAGGACATAGTTAAAGCGCGCACGACGCCGAAAGATTTCTTCTTGAATCTCGGCTGGCTCCTCACTCTCTATGGCAGCGTCGTCGCTCTTTTGAATACGGTATTCGGAGTCATTGATCAGGCGTTTCCGGACGCGGTCAATGCCTATTACGTTGATTACACCGGCGGTATCCGAAGCAGTCTCGCTTGGCTCATCATCATTTTTCCGATTTTCCTGGTGCTTTCCTGGTACGTGCGCCGGCTGTTTCGGATTGATCCGTCGCGGCGGGAAGTCTGGGTGCGCCGCTGGTTCGTTTATCTTACCCTCTTCCTTTCAAGCGTTGCGGCTGTCGTAGACATTATCGTTCTGCTCAACAGTTTCCTAAACGGAGAACTTACCTCCAAGTTTGTCCTTAAGGTCGCGGTGATTCTTGCCGTGACTGTCGCGGTTTTTGCTTATTATTTTATCGATTTGAAAAAAGAAAGTATCGGCGAGATGGCGGCAAAAGCATTCGCCATCGGTTCTGTCGCGGCAGTCGTAGCGTCCATCGTGTGGGCGTTCGCGGTTATCGGTTCGCCGATGACGGAGCGGGCGCGGCGGTTTGATCAAGAGCGCGTAAATGATTTACAGAGCATCCAGTATCGGGTCATCAACTATTGGCAGGCGAAGGGCAAGTTGCCCTCATCGCTTGCCGATCTTTCTGACAGCATTTCCGGTTATTCCGCTCCTGTGGATCCTGAAAATGGAACGCCGTTCCAGTATCAGGCCACAGGAAAGGCCGGCTTTCAGTTGTGTGCAAATTTTGATTTATCGATCACGCCTTATCTAGAACCGTACCCCTCCGGTTACGCCGCGCCGCAAGTCATGGGGCCGTTTGGGCAATGGAATCACAATGCCGGAAATGTCTGTTTCAGCCGGTCAATCGACACGGCTCTATATCCGGTCAGCCCCAAAATTTCCCCAGTTTCTCCAGTAAAATGAAGAATGTGACGCGGCCGCCCCGACGTTGCGTCGGGGCGGCCGCTATTGTTCCCGGGCTTATTTTGGAATATTATTGGGGGAAATGTCAGACTACGATCATAAAAAAATCGAGACCAAATGGCAGAAAGTTTGGGAGAAAAAGAAGGTTTTTGCCGCGGAAGATTTCTCAAAAAAACCTAAATTTTACGGTCTTATAGAGTTTCCGTATCCCTCCGGCGAAGGGCTTCATGTCGGCCACATCCGTTCAAACACGGCGATGGATATAATTTCGCGCAAGCGGCGGATGGAAGGTTTCAATGTTCTTTATCCCATCGGCTGGGATGCGTTCGGACTGCCTACCGAAAACTATGCCATCAAAACGGGCATTCATCCGACGATTGTTACCAAAAAGAATACAGACACTTTTCGCCGCCAGCTTAAATCCCTCGGCTATTCTTTCGACTGGAGCCGCGAGATAAACACGACCGACCCCGCTTATTACAAATGGACGCAATGGATTTTCTTGCAATTTTTCAAACACGGTTTGGCCTACAAAAAGAAAATGCCGATAAACTGGTGCCCGAAAGACAAAATCGGATTGGCTAACGAGGAGGTGGTGAATGGTTGCTGTGAACGCTGCGGCACGCCGGTAGAAAAGCGCGACAAAGAACAGTGGATGCTTGCCATTACGAAATATGCCGAACGACTGGACAAGGATTTGGATGAGCCGATCATTGTCCGCGGCGAGAAAAATGAATTGCCGAAAAAAATTCTTGTCGGTACCAGGAATCCGGCCAAAGTGAAAATGGTCATAGCCGCTTTTCCCAAAGAACTCGGCATTGAATTCGTTTCGCTCAACGACGTGCCTTCCATTGACGATTCGGCTTTGGTT
>JAGWZX010000091.1 GCA_018968805.1 Patescibacteria group bacterium
CCGGCCGCGCTCTGCACAGTCATAAATTTGACATTAAATATCTTTCTGATAGCATGTTCACTATCGCTTTGCGTGTTTTTTGTTTCTGTCTCCCGATATAAACAAGGGCAGACAAATTATTATTAGCTTTTAGCATAATCATCTATGGCAGAATTTAATCGCAGCAAGCCGCACGTGAACGTCGGCACCATAGGCCACGTTGACCACGGCAAGACCACTTTGACCGCCGCTATTTTGAATGCTCTGCACCTAGCGGGTTTTACGGTTAAGCTCAAGAAAGTTGACGAAATTGACTCCGCTCCTGAAGAAAAAGCGCGCGGCATTACTATTGCTCTTTCCCACAACGAATACGAAACTGCGACCCGCCACTACGCTCACATTGACGCGCCGGGCCACGCCGACTATATCAAAAACATGATCACCGGCGCCGCTCAAATGGATGGCGCAATTCTAGTGGTGGCGGCAACCGACGGTGTGATGCCGCAAACGCGCGAGCATATTCTACTCGCCAAGCAGGTCGGCGTGCCCCGCATCATTGTTTTCCTGAATAAGGTGGATATGGTTCCAGACAAAGAATTGGTTGATCTCGTGGAGGAGGAAGTCCGGGAACTTCTGACCAAGCAGGGTTTTGACGGCAAGAACGTCCCGGTTATCCGCGGCTCGGCTCTAAAAGCTTTGGAGGCGACATCAAAAGACGATGAATGGGTCAAGAAGATTTTGGAACTCACCAATCAATTGGATACCTACATACTCATTCCAGTGCGAGACACCGAAAAGCCGTTTCTCATGCCGATCGAAGACATCTTTTCAATTGAAGGCCGCGGTACGGTTGTAACAGGAAGAATTGAGCGCGGCAAGGTCAAGGTTGGCGAGGAAGTGGAAATTATCGGCATCAAGCCTACCACCAAGACGACTGTTACCGGCATTGAAATGTTCAATAAGTCGTTGTCGGAAGGCATGGCTGGAGACAATGCCGGCGTGCTTTTGCGCGGCACCAAAAAGGAAGATGTCCACCGCGGCCAGGTTTTGGCAAAACCGGGTTCCGTTACGCCGCACACCGATTTTGAAGCCGAAGTCTATGTGTTGAAAAAAGAGGAAGGAGGACGCCATACCCCGTTCTTTACTGGTTACAAACCGCAGTTCTATATTCGGACCACGGACGTAACAGGTGAAGTAACCTTGCCGGAAAAGACGGAGATGGTGATGCCGGGCGATACCATTACTTTCAAGGTGAAATTAGTCGCGCCGGTCGCTCTGGAAGAGAAACAGCGCTTTGCCATTCGCGAAGGCGGTAAGACCGTCGGCGCGGGTGTGGTGACGAAGATAGTTGCCTAAGAAGCTTAAAGTTAAGTTGTAAACGGTGAGTTGTAAATAAAACGGAATTTCCAAAACCGATAGCTTCAAATGACTACCAAATCAAAAACTGAATCATCAGCCAAGCCTAAAGCTAAAGTGCCAGCCAAACCTCGCGCTAAAGCTTCTGTTGCGACCAAGAAAGACGTGGTGCAGAAATTGCGCATCCGTGTGCGTGCTTATGAGCACAAAATCCTTGATACGTCGGTAAAGCAGATTATGGATACGGCTTTGCGCTATGATGCCAAGATTCTCGGGCCGATTCCTCTGCCGACAGAAATAAAAAAATACACGGTCAATCGTTCGGCTTTCGTCCACAAAAACGCCCGCGAACAGTTTGAAATGCGCGTGCACAAGCGTTTGATTGACATCGTCAACCCTTCAGGAAAAATCATAGAGTCGCTCACTAACTTGTCTCTGCCTTCGGGGGTCAACATTGATGTCAAAATGATGTAAAAACTACCCGCCGCAAGGCGGGTGATTTTCGGCGCGTAATTCGCAGAATGAACTCGAGAATAAATCTAAAGCAAAAACTGTACGATATGTCGTACAGTTTTTGCTTTAGACATATTAAATTAACCTTAATAAGGGGCCGGTTATTGAAAACCTCTCTACCGAAACTGATAGAGAGGGTCAGCCAGAGCAACTCGCGGATCAAGGTGTGAATGACTCAGACGGCACACGTCTCTTTCTGCGTTTGCTTCAAGCCACAAAACTTCATAAGTGGTTTCTTGCGGCAGATGGTTGTCGTTTCTATATTTAATGACGCCGACTGTGCCCTTTGGCACGGGTTCAAGGAGCGATTCACCAAACAAAGGTTTTAAGGCAACAACCATTGTGCCGGCAAGGAGATTTTGAAACCGGAGCATAGTCGTCAGGAGCTTTCTAGTTTTCATCATATACTTTGAATTACAAAACTCCTCTTTCTCCTCATTTTCCGCCCACACCAAAACCCCGTCCTTCAATTAATTCAGGACGTTTCAGCAATGATTGGTTTTTCATCAAGCAATTTTCCT
>JAGWZX010000007.1 GCA_018968805.1 Patescibacteria group bacterium
ATCTATGAGGAAAAGGGCGAATCGGCTCGAACGGTCGAACGTCCACAGCTTCAGAAGATGCTTCACCGAGCAAAGACCGATACAAAAGTCGACGTTATCTTGATGCACAAGTTGGACCGTATGTGCCGCAACGTCGCAGACTACGCGGCGATCAAGATGATGCTCAAAAAGCATGACGTTAAACTGATCTCAGTGGTCGAGCAATTCGATGAATCTTTCTCCGGAGAGCTGGTCGAGAACATCATGTCCTCAATTGCTCAATGGACGTCCCAAAACATCAGCTGGGAGGTCAGGAAAGGCCTAAAAGAGGCCGTAGAGCGTGGTAGATTCCCGGGAGTAGCACCTTTGGGTTACGTGAACGATAAAAAGACCAAATCCTTGATTGTGGATAATATCAGGGCACCGTATATAAAACTGGGTTTTGAGATGTACGCCACCGGCAAGTATTCATATGAGTCATTATCTCGTGAGCTTAATAAGCGAGGTTTGAAGACTCGTAGTGGCAAGCACATCAGCCGGAAAGCTACCGAGCATATATTGGCAAACACGATCTACTACGGACTTATAAAAACAAAGTCAGCAACTTCTCAGGCGAACTTTCCACCACTCATTACCAAGAAACTTTTTGATGACGTTCAAGAGATTATCGAACAGCATAACCATTACGCCGATCGCACACGCAAACATTCGTATCCGATGGCTGGTTTTATGCGGTGTGGCGACTGCGGATCAATGCTTTGCGGTCAGATGCAAAAAGGTCATCTTTACTATTCGTGCAGTCATCGCAAAGACCCGAAATGCATGGAAAAGAAATATATGAAATGGGAGGATGTTGAGGCGCAAGTTGCGGTTATGCTCGGAAGGGTGCAGTTGCCGGACAAATTCAAAAAGGTACTCGATGCGTATTTCCAGTATTTCGCCAAAGAGCGTCTGGATCAGGAGGACAAGGAGCGCAAAAGTCTTAAGCAGGAGCTTATTCGCATCCAACAGCAGATCCATAATATTGTCGTGGATCGCTCAAAACGCATCATAGACGCCGAAGTGTTTATAAAGATTCAGGATGAGCTCTTGAGGGAGAAAGAGATGTATCAGGGTCGTTTGGGTGAGATGGAGGGCAAGTCTGACAAGTTCGTGCAAAAATTCAACGAGTTACTGGATTTTACCGATCATGCCGACAGAGTATTCCAAACTAGTGGTTTACACCAAAAGCGTACACTAATGAAGCTTTGTTTCGAGGGATTTATTGTCAGAAAACAAAAACTGACGCCGATCTGGACGCCAGTCTTTGATGTCCTTATGGACCTTCAAGTTTCCAAAATTGAACCTCCTGAACCTCCGAAGAAGTCAGAATACGTTGCAAACACTGCGGTTCAAACTTGGAAATCGGGCGGAGAGGGGGAGATTCGAACTCCCGGTACCATTTCTGATACACAGTCTTTCCAGGACTGCCCGTTAGACCGCTCCGGCACCTCTCCATTTATTTACTTTCATTTTCGCGCACCATCTCCTTGTTTGCGATGAGCTCTAAACTCCCTTACCCATATTGGCGCAATCTTGTTCGCCAAAAACGCCGAAAAATTAAAACGGGAAACATTGCCCGCCACAACAGCTTGGTACGCGTCAAACTCGGTTTTTGAAATTCTGCCGAGCGACGGATAATCCCTGACCTTGCGCCACATCGCGAGATCCGCCTCCGTAAGTTCACCTACGTCCACATTTTGGCCAAAGGTAAGATGGGCCGCGCCGGAATGTCTGGATTCTTCTCGCATTTTCAAATCGGCAATTTCTCGCCGAAAATCACCCATAGACGACGACTCGTCGGGGTCGGCTGTAGGCAACACTTCCGTCGTGTTTGGATGCCCGGCTAGCTTAAATTCTTGTCTTTCATGCATGCTTAGACGGATTTATATACTAACAGAGAAAGAATGGCAAACACAACTGAAAGAACCAGCGTGATCCAAGCAACGACGAGCCAAACCGGGTTATTGGAAAATACGTACAGAAAAATAAACATGACGCCCACGCACTGCAGAAACATTTTTATCTTACCGGTGATCTTGGCGGGCACGGCTCTGCCTTTGTAACGATGATAGGCCGAAACGACATTCAAAAATTCAATGCAAACCATGAGGAACGCCAGTTTCCAGCCCAGGAACCTGGTAATGAGAACGATTACCACGCTGGCTATAAGCAATTTATCGGCCAGAGGGTCGGCCAAAATTCCCCAGCGGGTGATACGCGAGGTCGTGCGCGCCAGCGCGCCATCCAAAGCATCGGAAAAAGCGGCAAGAAGGAACAGGCTGGCGGCGGCGGGATAATTTGGTACCAATAAAAACCAAACGATAAAAGGGGTGGCCGCGAAACGGAAAACCGTCAGATGATTGGGCGTAATCTTAGAAGGAACGAGCCGCAAAAAGGAAAACTGAAGCAGTCGGTCTACGGGCGTGACCTTCGTCAGATACGGCCGGATAGCATGCTCGTCGGCCAACGCCAAAACTTTTTGTTTGAATTGCGCCACGGCTAAACTCGCATGTTGTCTCCTAATAATGCCCGGATTCGTTCCTCTATCGGCGGGTGGGTCATAAACAACTTCGCCACGCCTTTCATAGCGCGCGCGCCGAAAGGATTGGAAATGAAAAGATGGGCTGTGGCGTTGCTGGCGCGCCGCATCGGCTTGCTGTAATTGCCGATTTTTCCAAGCGCGCTTGCCAAACCTTCCGGATAGCGCGTGAGAAGCGCGCCGGAGGCGTCCGCCAAAAACTCGCGCTTGCGCGAAATGGCCAGCTGAATCAAAGTAGCAATTAATGGAGAAAGAATAGTAAAAATAATTCCGATGACGGCAAGAATGGCTCCGAGTTGTCCGCCTTCTTCTCTGTCGCCGCGCCGCCCGCCGCCGAACCACATTGAACGCAAAAAAACATCGGCGATAATAGTCACCAAACCAACCAAAACCGCTACTGACGTTGAAAGCAGAGTATCGCGGTTGCCTATATGGGAAAGCTCGTGGGCGATAACGCCCTCAAGCTCGTTCTTATCAAGCATCGCCCGCAGGCCACTCGTCACCGCGACCGCGCCGTGCGCCTTGTCGCGGCCCGTGGCAAAAGCGTTGGGCGCCGGATCATCAATCATGAAAAGCTTCGGCATCGGCAGACCCGCCGTAATCGCCAAATTTTCAACGATATGATAAAGCTCCGGGTCGTCGTTCTCCGCAATCGGTTTGGCGCCGGATAGCGCCATCACTATTTTATCGGAATTCCAAAAACTGATTACGTTCATCGCCACGGAAAGAATGACGGCGAAATACAGAATGCCCGGATTGTTATAGTAATAGCTGATAAACCAGCCTAGCGCCACGATCACGGCCAAAAACAGGCCCATGAGAAGCCAAGTTTTGCGAAGATTCTTTGATTGTTCAGTGTAAAGAGTGGCCATTGGGAATAAATTAATAATTGCGAGGAGTCCCAGAGGTTAAACCCCCCTTGAAGCTTGAGGTTTAACCTCTACAAACGGATTTTTTCCAATCCTCTTTTCGGATATTGCTGTTGGAAAGTTTGGAATTTTTTCATCCATAGCCGCCATTTAAAACTTAAACCTAAAAACTTCTTAACTAAAAACTCACCTTGACCGGCTCCTTGGCCGCCTGTTCGTCCGCCTCAAGCTGGAAGAATTCCATCGGGCTGAAGTGGAAAGTCCCCGCGATGAGATTGCCGGGAAACTGCTCAATCATAATGTTGAGGTCGCGAACGTTGCTGTTGTAAAAACGCCGAGCGGCTTGAATTTTGTTTTCGGTGTCAGACAGCTCGCTTTGAAGAGCGAGAAAATTCTGATTGGCTTTGAGTTCCGGGTAAGCCTCGGCGATGGCGAACACCGACTTCAACGCGCCCGCCAAGGTCGCTTCCGCCGCGCCTTTGTCGGCAAGCGTTGACGCGCCCATGGCCGCCGCGCGAGCCTGCGACACTTTTTCAAACGCGGTGGATTCATGAGCGGCGTAGCCCTTGACTGTGTTCACAAGGTTCGGAATGAGGTCATAGCGGCGCTTAAGCTGGACGTCAATATCGCTCCACGCCTCTTTGGCCTGATTGACCCGCGAAACAAAGCCATTATAAGCCACGACCGCCCACAAAAACAGGATAACAACGAGACCGAAGAAGATATATATTGCCGTCATAATTTTTAATTAATGAATAAACAAACGAATAATTGATAAATTAATTGTATCATGTCTGTATAGTCGTCAAAATCTGTCTCAAAATCGCATGGGTTGGATTGTTTTCTTCGTCCAAATCAGGATTAGTCCAGTCAACGCCGCGGGCGGTGAAAGAAAAGACGGCGATTTTGTTGCCGAGCGGCAGATAATAGCCGTAACTCAACTGTCCTTCAAAACGGCCCGTCCTGATTTCATAAAATTCGCAATTGCCGATTTTAACTTTCTTGTATTCACTGAAAGATTCCGGATGGAGGCCGCTCGCATCAAAAACAGTGTCGTTAATAATGGCCGCCTCAACCGTCGTCGTGGAATCTGCCCCTAAATCAAGACTGCGCTCGCCGATCTTGTTGCCATTCTTATCTTCAATCAATAAGGCGGCGGAGTCGCCGTTCATTTTGGTAAAATCCAGCGGATAATAAAACGACAGACCAAGCGACAGGTCTTCGTATTTCAACCAACCTTGGGGAATCGGCGCGGCCGCGATAGGGCTTTTTGTCGTCAGTTTCCAATCCGCGGGGGAAACCGCGGACGAATTTTCTACGGGCATATAAGTAAAAGTCGTCGGGAAATTCAAGCCTGTGCCGTATTTCATCTCCAAACCAGCCCATGT
Organism: Patescibacteria group bacterium; assembly: GCA_018968805.1. Lineage (GTDB taxonomy): Bacteria > Patescibacteriota > Minisyncoccia > Phycocordibacterales > SIBU01 > SIBU01. Next base: position 4,818 of record JAGWZX010000007.1, read on the forward strand.
CGCGGCATCCATTTTGTCCGTCGGCAAAGTCTCGAGCAGAATGAACTTGCCTTCGCCCGCGTAAGACAAAACGGAATAACGCAAAATGTGGCCGTCGTCATACCGAATGAGCAAGGTATCGCCCGAAAGGAAACTGACCTCGTCCGGATAATTCCAAGCCGGCGCGCCCAGAACCGGGCGGCCTGGTATGGTCTTTTCAAATTTCTTCCAATTTTCTATGAGAACGCTTAAAACCGCTTGGGGGCCGGAAAGCGGACGGCCATGATAAGACAAATAACCGAAGACCGCGACCAACAAAACGCCGGAAAAAAGCGCGAGAGCGAGAGGTGCGCTGAAGCCTCTCTTGGAGGAAGCCATGCGCTGATGGTACTACAAAAAATCGTTGCGGGCAACGGCCAATGATGATACCGTATGGGTAGTTTCAACAAACGAACAATCGAACAACGGTCATCTATGAAGCACTTGATAATCATAAGGTCATTCAACCCGACGTTTGACAGCCTGGCATCAGGAGCGCCGGAAAACCCGGCGCATCTTGGAAACGAGCTGGCCAAAACTATGCGGAGACATAGCGCGAAAACAATGACCATTCTCTGCCCCTCTGATCCCGAATGCTGGCAAATCGCAAGCGCTATCCGAAGGATCGCGCCCTATTCTCGCATTCATTACTGTAAGGAAAACTGCGGCGTTTTGAAAGAAGACGTGAAAGACTTTGGGGCCGCGCCGGCTTGGCTTCGAGGTGAATCCGGAAAGTGCGAGATTATTGTAGCGCAAAACGCGTTCGCTCTCGCGAACGCGTTTTGCGTCCTTTCTTTTTTCAAAAAGCTTAATATTCGGGCATTCCTCCGCCCATTCCGCCGCCGGTGTTTTCTTTCTTCTCCTCCGGTTCATCGGCCACCGCCGCTTCGGTCGTAAGAAGTATCGCCGCCGCACTCGCCGCATTTTCAATGCCGAGCCGAGTCACCTTAACCGGATCCACTATCCCAGCCGCAATCATGTCCGAAACCATTTCGTCTTTCTTGGCGTCGTAGCCGAAATTGCCCTTGCCTTTTCTAACCGCCTCCAAAATCACCGAACCGTCATCTTTGCCGGCATTCACCGCGATCTGGCGGAGCGGCGCTTCAAGGGCTTTCAAAACAATCTGGTAGCCGACAATCGCCTCCTGCCGCGTCAGTTCGCTTTCTTTGGCTTTCTCCAGTTTGATGAGATGCGCCACCTTTTCGCTTGCTTTAATCAAAGCCACCCCGCCGCCCGCCACGATTCCCTCTGCAATAGCCGCCTTGGTCGCGTTCACCGCGTCTTCAATCTTGAGCTTCAGATACTTCATTTCCGTTTCGGTGGCCGCGCCGACGCGAATGACCGCCACGCCGCCGGAGAGCTTGGCGATGCGCTCGTCCAGTTTCTCCTTGTCGTATTTGGAATCGCTCGCCTCGCGCTGTTTTTTGATTTGCCCGACGCGCCCCTCCACGTCGCCCTTCTTTCCCTTGCCGCCGACAATGGTAGTCTTGTCTTTGTTGGCGATTATTTTGTTCGCTCGTCCCAACACTTCCAGCCCGACACTTTCCAGTTTGGAACCGAGTTCTTCGGAAACGACTTTGGCCCCGACCGTCACGGCAATATCGGCAAGCTGTTCTTTTTTATTATCACCATAACCGGGCGCTTTGACCGCGAGAACGCTGAATGAGCCGCGCAATTTATTCAAGACAAACGTGGTCAGTGCTTCGCCGTCCACATCGTCGGCGATAATCACCAATTCTTTTTTGCCGGTCGCCACCAATTTTTCCAAAAACGGCAGAATTTCCTTGACCGTGGAGATTTTCTTGTCGGTAATCAAGATGGCCGGATCCTGGTACTCCGCTTCCATCCGCTCGGCGTTCGTCACCATGTACGCGGAGACAAACCCTTTATCAAACTGCAAACCCTGCACCACCTCCGAATCCACGCCGAGCGACTGCGACTCCTCCACCGTAACAACGCCGTCCTTGCCGACCTTGTCAATGGTATCGGCGATGATTTTTCCGATTGTTTCGTCCTCGGCCGAAATGGTCGCTACTTGGCGAATCTCGTCCCTGCTCTTAATGGGCTTGGCGATTTCTTTGAGGGCTTTTACCACCTCCTCGGTCGCCCGCTCAATACCGGCGCGCACTCCCATCGCGCCCATTCCCACCGCCGTCTGGCGCAAGCCTTCGCTGAAAATGGCCTGGGTCAAAATGACAGAAGTAGTAGTGCCGTCACCCGCTGTATCGTTGGTTTTATTGGCCACCTCCTTGGCGATTTCCGCGCCCATGTTTTCAAATTTGTCTTTGAGCGAAATTTCTTTGGCGATGGAAACACCGTCATTCGTCACCGTGGGACTACCGTAGCCTTTGTCCAAAACGACGTTCCTTCCCTTCGGGCCGATGGTGATTTTGACGGCATCGGCAACCGCGTCAACGCCGCGCTTCAAAGCGCGCCGCGCCCCCTCGTTGTATAAAATCTTTTTAGACATGAAATTTAGCGTTTAGCGTAAAGCGTTTAGCGTTCAGTTATTTAAAAACAATTCACTACACGCTCCACCCTACACCCTACACGCTTATTTGATTACTGCTAATATATTTGACTCGCTCACCATCACATACTCTTCGCTTCCAACCTTGACCGTATCGCCCCACTGATAAAGCACCGTATCGCCGACTTTGACGGACATGGGAATTGTTACCCCATCGTCCATCCGGCCCGGCCCAACCGCCAAGACCGTGCCTCTCTTGGAACCATGGTCGGCCTTGGCCGTTTCGGGAATGAAAATGCCACCCGAAGTTCTTTCCTCTTTACCTTCCGTTTCAACCTCTTTGATAAGAACGCGGTCGGCCAACGGCAGAACAGGAACCTTGGCGCGCGTATTTGCTTTTGCCTCTTTTTTCATAAAATTCCTAAGAAGGATAAGGCTAATTTTAATAATATATAATAGACCACCTTAACGGGTCTTCGCCCGTGGAGAGTGTGGGGTATTATAATATAGAGTGCTAAAAAAGCGCAAGAACCTCGCCGGCCAGCGCTTGTGGTAGAATATACGGAATGTTAGTGCCAAAAGACGGTTCGCGTTTGGGACTGCCGAAGCCTTCTTCAGAAATCGAAAAGATGTTGTTCGCCGGTATCGGAGTTTTGTTCGCGGTTTTGTTCTGGCAAGTCTTCACCCAGTGCAACGATGGAGCGGCAACTGACATCGCGCGGGATAATAGCCAACTGACGGCGGCAAGCTACCAGTATTCCAACAGTGCCTCGAATGATGCCTCGTCTTCTTACATAATCCCAACGCAAGAATATTATTACGGCACCGCGCCCAAACCGGTTTATGAGGGCGCGCTTCCGCGGCCGGTGCCGACAGTTCCCTTCTATTACTATTCCGGCGCGGCATCGACGTCAGCCGCCACGAGCACATCCTCCACCACAACATCGCCTTATCGGCCGAACAGCGCGACCGCGCCGACCTCCCGCCCTACTAATCCGACAAGCAATTGGTATATGCCGGGCGTGAAAAACGCGGTGCCGTCTGTTGCGGCGGCGCAAGCTCCGACTCCTCCGCCGACTTATTCAGCAGGCAACAACCGCGGTTTTGTTCAGCGCGTCAAAGATATTTGGAATATCGCCTACAAATTCTTCTTCGGCGGCGCGCCTGCAGACGCACCGCCGAGCCAACCAGAAACTTCCGACTATTCCGGAAACAATCCCTCAACTTCCGGCGCGCCGCAGACAACCGGCGTCGGCACCAAAACTCACGCTCCGAAAGATGCCGGCCTGTCTTGCATCGCGGCTGGCAACTGCCACATTATGCCGTATCTGGATTTGACCCACTATGATTCATCCTCCGCCGTAAATTATAACTGCGGCGACGGCCCCGGCTGCAGTTTGGGCGGAAGCGAATGGGTTCCGACCGGCTCCGGCATTTTATTCCAAGACAAACAAAATTGGGACAGAAAACCTCTCCTGCCCGACCCGAAAAATTTGGGCGGTTTGTCAAACACGAAAACGGAATCAGACGAAATGACGCAGTCGGGTTCAATTCTTGACGAATACAGTCCCGACAATACCGGAGTCGGCGGCCCTAAAGTTACCGATTACAATTATGACGGTCAATCCGGAAAAGGCACAACCAGAGTAACCGACCGTAATTGGGATGGAACCGTCACCGACAATACGACCGAGACAGACTCCGAAAATTTCAATCCTTCAACCGGCCTGAGTGGCTCTCTTACAGGCGACTCCATCGGCCCCGCGACCGGCGCGGGTAGCGATTCCGAACCGGCCGTCTCCGGCGACAATCTTTCCACAACCTACACGAGTACAACCCGTAGCGCCGCCGGATTAGTTTTCCTAAACGGCGACCCATCACTTACTTATTCGGTTCCGCTTTTGGTCAAGGCCAGACAACTTAAAGTCAGTCCGAATTACAATCAAGTTGTCGTCAGCCGCGTCGGCGACAACATTCCCTGCAGCCAAATCACCGTCGCCGGTGTAACTGCGTCTGACACTTCCGACAACCAATGCCTCGTTACTGTAACCGGCGCGGGCGGCGGCGCTGTCGTGGATGTCACGCCGTCAATCCCGTCCATTCCTTTTTACGAATACAATCTTTCCCTTGATTACTCTCCGCCCCCGCTTCTTTCGGCTGTCATAAAAGCTCCAAGAAATGTCAAATTCTCTATCATATATCCGGCACCATGGGCTGAACCGCCCCTTCCGGTAACTCAATATTTCAAAGTAGAGCGGGCGGTTGGCTCCGGCGATTTCGCGTTTTTGAAAAATATCTATCCGGCCGATGCGATCCTCAATGCCGCCAAATACGCCGATGAAATCACCGACAATCTTGATATTACCCTGCCAACGCCTTCTCAAAAATTATCCTACCGCGTTCGCGCCCTGACCAAAACCGGCTGGAGCGATTGGAGCAATGTCGTTACGATTCAAAGTCCGACCGACCTCACCGCCAAAATGCCCGACCCGCTCAAGGGTTCCGATCCAACAAACGGCGACCCGGTCAAAGTCAAACTAAACTGGACCGACAACACGCCGGGCAAAGAAAACGGTTTCCAAATTGAACGGGCGGTGGACGCCGAGAACAGCGTTTTTCAAGCAGTCGGCAAGACGAAAGCGAACGCCGTTTCCGCCTCTGACGACTTGAGTGCTGTAACCTCAATCTCATCTCCCCAAATCGCCTACCGTGTCCGCGCCGTTTTGCCAGACGGCACTTTCTCCGACAATACCAATGTCGCTTCGGTTTCATCCTGCGTCCACATCTCCGGCAGTGGGCCGAGGAAGGTGGTGTTCACGAAAGGAGACGGCTGGAATGTAAATGTCAATGATTATTTGTCACAAGTTAACGACATCATTAACAACGGATTCAAAAGTATTGATCCCTTTAAGACATATATCAATCAGTTTTCTTTTTACGCTGATCTTGAGCAAATCGACCAGAGTAAGCTCACTGACAGAGAAAATCATTTTGCTTCAGGAGAACCAGTCGTCAATTCATCAAGTTGTGGTAAAGATGCCACGGAATATTTCTTCTTATTCGATAATAATTCCTATGTATCGTCATGGACCGATATCGCTACAAATCCGCCCGTTGTATTTTTCAATGTTCCGGAAGTATTAAAATTAACTTCCGATCCCAATTTCAATACCGAAAATCCAATACCAGCCGTGGCTATGCACGAGACCGGCCATGCACTCGGCCATCTTAATGACGAGTATATTTACGCGAAGGCAGGCACCCCGTTCAGCGGTTATGACTTGATTGGAGATTTAAGCTATGCGGGCCTGACCGAAGAGAATTGCACTCTGAACCCGGCAAGTCTCTATACATACAATGACGGGACGGGATTAAAATGGTACGGCGACGCCAATCATCAAGGCTGCTCTTTTTCATTGCACCCCAACGACTACAGTTCGTATTATCGTCCAAGCGATGCGAGCATTATGAACTCCGGGTCGCATTCAGACAAATTCAACGTCATTTCCTGCGGTTATCTCATCTCTGCCATCAAAAACGAGCCGGTTGACAAAGCTCACGCACAGACGCACTGGCCGGAGTGCACGAACTTGGATACGGTAAAACCAAGTATCCTGGCCAAAATTGTCACAGTCGGCAGTATCGGCACATCAATGAATGGACCATTTTCTGGCATATTCTCATGGATAGACAAGATTGCACCCGACTCAATCAGAATCCCATCAGGTGTACACAGCATCGCGTATCTTACCAAAAAATTGCGACAAACGATTGACGACCAGCTTGCGGCTGGCAACAAAGTATTGGTTATCGGGCACTCACTCGGCGCATATGTGGCGTTTAATGTAAAAGACGATTTCCAAGGAAAACCTGTCCAATTCATATATCTGGACCCGCCTTACAATTTCCTGTCTGGTAAAAAATGTTTCAGTATTCTTGGCGGCATTTTTGCCAGAATGTATGACGCAAACTGTCACGGCATCGCCACTGACTCAGATACTGTGAAGTGGACAAACGGAAATGCCATAGGCCTTTTCTTCAGCAATTTCAAGTATCATGATCCGATTGATTTTCAAAATGCTCCCGGCACTGCGCCGAACGGAAAAACAAACGTGCAAAACTTGATCGATCTGACCAGCTATATAAATAAACGCCTTAGTTCTGATTTCATTTGTGGACGCGGTGGCTGTTCTTCCACAGTCGTGCCGACGGGGACACTCGCTACCGCTCCAGTAATTACAGGTGTATCCGCCTCATTCAATGGCGCTCCGGTTAATTCAATCCAACCTGGCGATACTATTACGATTACAGGTAGCGGATTTGATATGTCTGCAAATAATATTGAAGTTGTAAATACCGCCAATTCTGACGTGTCTTACGATCTGTATGATGTCCAACCCGACCAGGAAAACACCAACAAACTCTCCTTTGTTCTTCCAAGCGTCCCAGATTATTATCCGGCCACAGTTCGGGGTACCTACACCATCAAGGTCAGCGCCGTGGACAGCGACTGGAGCAGTCCGGTGAACATTACAATCAAAGCCGGCGGCAAGTCCAGAACTCCGCTACCGGCCAATACCAATACCAATTAGGAAAAGAAAAAGAGGGAGCAAACTCCCTCTCACCTTAAATCCCGTCGGCGCACTGTTAAAATTCTGACACCGTTTCGCGAAAGCGACGACCGTACGCAGTTTCCCATGTTATGGGGAAGTATAATACAGCCAGCTCTTTCAATCTCAAAAGCGCGGATCCCAATCGTCGCCGGTATTGCGGTCTGGTCCAAGTCTTTTAACACGCGCGTTTCGCGGGGACGGATGATGACTCTCCAACCTGTCGGCAAAGCGTCAGGAGGATTGCCGCTAATCCAATAGCCGCCGTCGGACAGCTCCAAACTAAACGGCGTCTTGTTGATTATCGTGAGCGACCCGGCCGGCAAATTTCCCCTAGTTTCTCTCACTCTCGCCGTCCGGCACCCGACGCAAAGTAGCGCCGCCAAAACCAACAAAGAACTTGTCTTCATTTTTATTCCTTTCGGTCGTCTTCCGCCTTAAGCAACGGAAAGCAATTAAACCTTAAAACATCATACCATCTGCATAGTTTTC
>JAGWZX010000092.1 GCA_018968805.1 Patescibacteria group bacterium
TGATCTAATCCTGCCCGAGGTTCACGAGTTTGTTTGTCCGGCGTGCTGGGCATTTATGGAACCACTGCGGCAACAATCACCGTCCGTTAATTTAAAAGAAGCATATGACATTGTATTGCAGCTCATGCGGTGTAAGAACAGCCGGAGCGGTAATTGACGTCAAGTCGGAATGCCGTTGGTGTCCGATTTGCGGCCAGGCGCTCTTCCAATACGCCGGCTGTGAGCGCGAGCGGCTTGAAAAGTGCGGCGGACTGTGCGAGACCTGTCGGGCAATTAATTTGGCCAAGGAAGCTAAGCCGGCCGTTGACCAAAAGTCCATACCCACACGCGGCCCCACTTGGGGACACGGTTCTTCTTAGTCGGGCGGTATCTTAATAAAGATAACCGCCTTTTTCTTTTGCTGTTGAATAAGCCGAGCCAATTCGCCGAACGGCTCAATCAGGCCGGAATGAACCGCTCGGTCTTTTCAGCGAGCGTTTTCCGCGAAGTGGAAATCCGAGCCGTTTTTTCTGCTATAATTGGCCGGTGTTCATCGAAGAAAAACAACTCCGTGAATTTATCGCCGACTCCGGTTTGGTATCCAAATCGGATTTGGAGAAGACGGTTAAACAGGCTGACGATAAAAAGGAAAGTGTCGGCTCGGTGCTGGTGGCGAACGGTAAAATTTCCGACGATGAATTGCGCAAATTGCAGGCTTACATTCTCGGTATCCCGTTCGTCAACCTCAAAGACCAGCGTTTGAACTTTGACGTCCTATCGCTTGTTCCAGAACCAATCGCCCGCGCGCATAATATCGTGGCTTTCCGAAAAGACGGCGACAGTCTGGAGGTGGCCATGCTTGATACCGACGACCTTGCCGCCATTGACTTCATAAAAAAGAAGGTCAATTTGAAAATTTTACCCCGTTTGACCGACCGCGAGTCGCTTAAAAGCGCGCTTCTGCAGTATCAGAAGAGTCTCAAGGCCGAATTCGGCGGCATCATTCAAAAAGAGACCGCGGCCCTGAAGAACGTTCCCGAAGGCGGCGCGGGCAACGATCTTAATTCGGCAGACCTTAAAAAAATGGCCGAGGATTTGCCGGTGGTGCGCATCATTGACACGCTTTTGAAGCACGCCATTCTGCAAAACGCTTCCGACATCCATATTGAGCCGATGGAGGGGGAAATGCTCATCCGCTATCGCATTGACGGCATCCTTCATGATTCCATGTCGCTTCCCAAGAATGCCGCGCCGAGCATCGTGGCGCGCATTAAGGTTTTGGCCAACCTTAAACTGGACGAAAAACGTCTGCCTCAGGACGGCCGTTTCAAAGTAGAAATGAACGGCGAGAAAGTGTCGTTTCGCGTTTCCGTCCTCCCTACTTTCTTTGGCGAGAAAGTGGTGATGCGCCTTTTGCGCGAAGGGGTGTCGGGTTTTACCTTGGAGGGATTGGGGTTCCATGGCGATTCGCTCGAAAAAATTCACGCCGGCATGAAGCAGAGGACGGGGATGATCTTGACGACTGGCCCGACGGGAAGCGGCAAGACCACCACGCTTTACACGATTTTGGACATACTGAACACACCGGAGGTGAACATTTCCACCATTGAAGACCCCATTGAATACCAGATGCCGCGGGTCAACCAGACGCAAGTCAAGCCGGAAATCGGTTTCACTTTCGGCGCCGGTCTGCGGACGCTGGTGCGCCAAGATCCGGACATCATCATGGTCGGCGAAATTCGCGACAACGAAACGGCGTCGCTTGCCGTCAATGCCGCTCTTACCGGCCACTTGGTGCTTTCCACCCTTCACACCAATTCGGCGGCCGGGGCCATTCCGCGCCTTCTTGATATGGAGGTACCGTCTTTTCTTATCGTATCTACTGTTAATGTGATTATTGCTCAACGCTTGGTTAGAAAGCTGGTGCAGAATAAGGAAAAATATTTCCTTAACAAGGGGGCTTTAGCGACGCTTGGCAAATCCGTCGATCTGGCCAGGGTGCGCGCGGCCCTTATTGCCGAGAAAGTCATTCCGGCGGATTTCCAGTGGGAAAAAATTCCCTTTTACAAACCGGTTCCGTCGGCGGAAAGCAAAGACGGTTATCACAGCCGCGTGGGCATCCACGAAGTGTTGAAAGTGACGACCTCAATCAAGGAGCTGATTTTGCGCAACGCCAATGCCGGCGACATAGAAGTGCAAGCCAGAAAGGACGGCATGCTCACCATGCTTGAAGACGGTATTTTCAAGTGCGTGCAGGGAGTCACCACCATCGAGGAAGTGTTTAGGGTGGTATCGGAGTAATTATGAAATTCCACTACAAGGCCCAAAAGAGCGACG
>JAGWZX010000093.1 GCA_018968805.1 Patescibacteria group bacterium
CGCGCCTCCCTTACCTATAGCCTTAAAATCGCGGAGTATTTCCATGGATTGATTCAGAATATCACAAACAGCGCTTGCGAAAAAGCGTAACAAGAGAGGCTATTTAAACCAGAGAAACCTTTACTAACAATCTTTATGCTACAGCATAAAGATTGTTAGTAATCCAAATTAGTGAAATAAATCAATTGCTAGATACAGATCTCCAGAAAAAATTTATATTTGTATCCTTGAGAAAAAGAAACTACCGATGACAAGCAGAATGAAAGTCACGGCAGTTAGAACTAAAATGTCCAGTCCCAAAGAGAAATGGGCCGTGCCGACGAGAAGCCAACGGAAAGAATCAATACCGTAGGAAAGCGGATCGGCTTTGGCCACGACCTCAATAGCCGCGGGCAAACCCTGAAGCGGGAAAAGCGCGCCGGAAAGAAAAAACAAGGGCATGACAAGAAAGTTCATGATGAGCTGGAAGCCCTGCATGTCTTCAAGGTTGGAAGCGATAGCCGTGCCGAGCGCCGTAAAAAGCAAAGCTACGAGAAGCATCACAAGAAAAAGTGCCGGCACCAAAAGCCAGTTGACCGGCCGGAAACCGGCTATAAGCGAAATTAAGAGAATGATAATTCCCTGAAGAGCCGCGACAGTCGCGCCGCCGAGCGTCCGGCCGATCATAATATTGAAGCGCGACACCGGCGCCACCATTGTTTCTTTGAGAAAACCGAACTGTCGATCCCAAATGACTTCAATGCCGCTGAAAACAGCAGTAAAGAGGATGCCCATGGCGATAATACCCGGCGCTAGAAACTCAATGTAATTTCCACCGCCGGCTTTGGCGTAAATAGGACCGAAACCAAAACCAAGCGCCACCAAAAAAAGAATCGGTTGACCGAGCGAACCGACCAGGCGCGCTTTGGAGCGGAAATACCGTTTCAATTGTCTAAGCCAAAGAATGTAAATAGTGTTCATAGATTTGTTATCTGCTTCTTCCTCGCCAAGCTTGCCTGCGCTGGCGCATGGCCTCAATGGCGGAGGCGCCTTCATCGCGGATAGTTTTACCGGTAAGCGAGAGGAACGCTTCTTCCAGCGACTGTTTGTTGGTTTTTGTTTTGAGTTCGACTGGAGTGCCGATAGCTATAATTTGGCCGTGATCAATAACCGCGATGCGTTCCGCGACTTTATCAGCCTCTTCCATGTAGTGAGTGGTAAAAAAAACGGTAATGCCTTCTTTCTCATTGAGCTCTTTAAGGTGCGCCCACATATGATTGCGGGTTTGGGGGTCAAGACCGAGGGTCGGTTCGTCCAGAAAAATAATTTTCGGATGATGAAGAAGGCCGCGGGCGATTTCCAATCGGCGCTTCATGCCTCCGGAAAATTCCTTGACCAAATCGCCAGCGCGGTCGGACAGATTGACAAATTGAAGCAATTCGGGAATACGTTTCCGGCGAAGCGCGCGCGGCATGCCATAAAGCACGCCATGAAATTCCATGTTTTCGTAAGCGGTCAGTTCGTCGTCAAGCGAAGGATCTTGGAAGACAATGCCGAAAGAATGGCGCACCGCGTCCGGATTGCGCACCGGATCGTAGCCATTCACTGTAATCTTACCTTCCGTCGGCGCAAGCAAAGTGGTCAACATCTTGATCGTAGTGGACTTGCCGGCGCCGTTCGGCCCGAGAAAAGCAAAAATTTCCCTCTCGGGAACGGTGAACGAAATATTGCTGACGGCCGTGAAGTCATTGAATCTTTTGGTCAAACCCTGAACCTCAATACTGTTCATCGCCAAAATATATCATAATTTAATGAGACGCAAAAGTGCCGCGCCCCTTTCGGGGCGCGGCACTTTCAAATTTCGCACTAAAATCTACATCGCCGGAGCGGAAGAAGAACCGCATACCCTGCACGTGCTCTTATGCTTGAATATCTCAACGATGGCCGCGAGGCCCACCAAGATATAGACGAGGTTTTCCAGCGCCGGCACGCCTCCTAGAATCATATTGACGACATTCCAACCGAGAGCTGTGAGACCCCAGTTGAGTCCGCCGATTATCAGGAGAATGAATGACACCATGTGCAATGTTTTCATAATTTTAACGAAATAGTTATTAAATTGTAGCGACCTAGAACTCATCTCAAAATAAACCGCTATCTATAAAGCCGATCCTGGCTTGGCTCCTGCCGGCGGTTTACCGCCGGCTCCGCCTTGTCATTCGGCCCCGCTCGTATCGCAGGATACGCCTCGGCCTCCGGGGCTTCGGTTCGCACGGCGGGAAACCGCCT
>JAGWZX010000094.1 GCA_018968805.1 Patescibacteria group bacterium
TCTAATCCCCTTAATAAACAAAGTGCTCGCTAATCCGAGAGAGCGCGTTCTTATTGTCGTACCGACCCGCGAATTAGCCCTTCAAATCAGCGAAGAGTTAAAAGGATTTACCCGCGGGCTGAAAATTTTTTCCGTATGTTGTGTCGGCGGCATTTCAATCGGTCGCCAGATTTCCGAACTGCGTTACAGCAATAATTTTGTCATAGGCACCCCGGGCCGGCTCAAGGATTTTGTTGAACGAAGACACATTCAACTCAATACTTTCAAAACACTGGTGCTTGATGAGGCCGACCGAATGCTTGATATGGGTTTTGTAAACGACATGCGTTTCGTCCTTTCCGGAATGCCTTCGCCGCGCCACATCCTGTTTTTCTCGGCGACCATTTCGCGTGCCATCGACGGTCTTATTAAAGAATTTTTGCATGAGCCGATTACCATATCGGTCAAAACGCGGGATACGGCCAAAGATGTTGACCAAGATATTATCCGGGTGGCGCAAAACACCACCAAGGTTGACATGCTTCATGACCTTTTGATTAAACCGGAGTTTTCTAAGGTCCTTATTTTCGGGCGCACCAAGCACGGCGTGGAACGCCTTTCCAAAACCCTCATGGAGCGGGGGTTCAAGGCAGAGTCCATTCACGGCAATAAGAATCAATCCAGGCGGCAGAGAGCTCTCGCGGCTTTTAAGGAAGGCCGGACGCAAGTTCTGGTAGCGACCGATGTTGCCGCGCGCGGTCTGGACATCGCCGATGTCAGCCATGTCATAAATTTTGACATTCCCGCCACCTACGCCGACTATGTCCACCGCATAGGCCGGACCGGCCGCGCTGGCAAAAAGGGAAGGGCGCTTACATTTGTTGAATAATGAACACGCCGAAACATAAACAAAAACCCGCTTTCGGACGCAACACATTTCAAAAAGACGGCCACTGGATTGAAAAGCCGAACCGGACGCCGATTTTGATTTGCGTCTGCGGCGTCAAATATATTAAAACTAGAACACTTCAGGTGAGCTGTTTGCGTTGCGCGAAGTAATTTTATTGGTAGCGGCCAGAATACCCCGCCCGCGGAATAACCCCGCCGAGTTTTCCAGGGAACGGCTTGCCGCGGGAATGGGACGGGCGGCAAACTTTATTTTTCCAAGCCATTTTGCCTGTGGTTTTTCTTCACGACTTGAGGTAATCTACTTAACGCAAGAGCGCGCTTAGCTCAGTTGGTTAGAGCGTCTCGCTTACACCGAGAAGGCCGGGAGTTCGAATCTCTCAGCGCGCACAAGGTGGCAAAATCTTCACTGCTGAAGATTTGGCCGCACTTGTGCGAGACGGAGTCATGTTTCGCCAGCAGGCGAAACAGACGAGTCCGGGTCGGGAAAGTTTTTGAGTGACGACGAAAAAACTATTCCTGACCACATAACATGAAAAAACAACTTCATTTGATAATCTCAGGCCGGGTGCAGGGCGTGTTGTTTCGCGATTACACTCGCCGGCAGGCGCGAGCGCTTGGCTTAGTCGGTTTTGTACAGAATTTGCCGGACGGCACGGTGGAAGTGGTGGCGGAAGATCAAGAAGACTCTCTCAATAAATTGATTGAAGCCGTAAGAAAGGGTTCGACTTTTTCGCGAGTGAAAGATGTAAAGGTCGAATGGCGCGAAACATCCGGAGAATTTTCCGAGTTTACGATAAGGTACGGCGGTTTTTGGGATAGACTATAGTAGTATACGAAAATCCGAATGGACACGAATAAGATATCAAAGACGCCAAAATGCGTAGGGGTAATTATGGATGGCAACCGGCGCTGGGCGAAGGCCAAAGGATTACCCACCTTTGAGGGGCATCGGCGCGGGCATCAAAGACTTAAAGAGCTTGTCAGCTGGGCGAAAGAAGCCGGTATCGCCTGTGTAATCGTCTATGCTTTTTCCACGGAAAACTGGAACCGCTCGAAAGAAGAGGTATCATATCTTATGAAGTTGTTCCGGCTGGTGTTTCAAAAAGAACTCGCCGAAATAAAAAGAGAAGGGGTGCGTGTTCTTTGTATCGGCGAGCGCGAGCGTTTTTCCAAAGATCTCCAGGAAATGATGGACAAGGCCGAGAAAGAGACTGAAGGTGGCAATGGCGTGACGCTGGTTCTGGCGCTTTCGTATGGCGGCCGGGCAGAGGTTGTCGCGGCGG
>JAGWZX010000095.1 GCA_018968805.1 Patescibacteria group bacterium
GTTCACAGCTTTCGGTTTTTTCATATTACTCGCGTCAGCACCAAAACCGTCACCAGGATATTGGTGAGGAAAGCGGCAAAGAGAATGGCAGAGGTGCGGCGGGGGAGGGTATGATCAATGAATTTCATCATTCAAAAGTATATCATATTCGGCCGGACTGTGAATGGCAAGCAATGCACAGCTCCCGATTTTTGCGAATCGGGGGCTGTGCGGGCAAATTTAAGAGAGTGGCGCCGCCTCGTAATCATCTGGTGCTTTGGCCAAAAACGGCTCAAAATCTTTACCGTGAAGCAGACCGCGCTGGGCGCCGACTTGCTGGACTACCGACATTGAATTTATTCCGGCGAAACGCAAAGCTTCAGCCGGCGTTTTGCCGAGGATCGTGGCCGACACGAAAGTCGAAGCGTAAGCGTCGCCGGCACCGGTGCGATTCAATGGCGGCTTTGGGTCGGGGTAGGGCGGCGCAAACAGCGTCTCGCCCTTGCGGCTGTCGTAGAAATAGGCGCCGGCCGGTCCGTCCGTAATCAAGACCGTTTTCGGACCAAGGCTGGAAATACCAGTCAATAATTTTTTGATGCCGGTTTCCCCGGTGCCGGTGATTTTAAGGATTTCGCCGGCTTCAAACCGGTTAATTACTGCCAGTTCGGAATTTTTATAAACGCGGGCCAGACGTCCGCTACCCATGCCGATTTGAAATGTGCCCGGCTGGAAACATAATTTGATTGCGGGGTGTTTTTCTAGATGCGCGGCGATCGCATCATGATAATTTTCCGTGCCCTGGCCGAGCGAGCTCAGGTATAGCCACTTCGGCTCGCCGATATCGGGGAAAATTCTCCCATAGTCGTGGTGCTTGACTAAAATCGTCCGGTCGCTTTCAAACCAAAGCACGTAATGGTAGTTGGTGGCCTTGCCGCGATGCGTTTTTACAAAAGTCGTATCAACACCTTCTTTTTTCAAAACAGCCAGACATTTGCGGGCATTGTCGTCGTCGCCAAGGTCGGTGACGAGGCCGCTTGAAAGGCCGATCCGTACGGCCGAAACAGCGGCATTGGGACTATTTCCCACAGCGTTGATTTCCTCGACGGATTCGTAGGGAATTTTGTCGCCGAAATTCATGCATAATTCCAAGTTGCCACGGTCAATGCGCGAGTGGGCGTAAGGCGGTATGAGCCGGATGAACGCGTCAGTGGTGATGTCGCCGACTGCCAGAAGGTCCAATTTTTTCGAGCCGAACATGGCTCCATGATAGCATTTTTTATAAACTTGATAAACTTCACAGACTTTATAAACTTAACGTGTGGAACCTCTCGCGTCAAAAATCAGGCCGCAAAAGTTGGAGGAGTTTGTCGGCCAAGAGCATTTGGTCGGAAAGGGTAAACCTTTGCGGGCTGCGATTGAAAAGAAGCATCTTTCCTCGTTCATACTTTGGGGACCGCCGGGAAGTGGCAAAACCACCCTGGCGCGGATTTATGCCAAAAGTTTGAATGCCGAACTTTTTTAATTGTCGGCGGTTTCAGCGGGGAAGGAGGATATCCGGAAAATTATCGGTTACAAGGTCGAACCTTGTAAACAAGGTTCGACCTTGTATGAAAATACACTGCGTCAAAAAGTTTTATTGCTTGATGAAATCCACCGCTTCAACAAGGCCCAGCAGGATTTCCTTTTGCCGTATGTTGAAAGTGGCGAGTTGACGCTCATCGGCGCGACAACCGAGAATCCGAGCTTTGAAGTCATTTCGCCCCTGCTCTCGCGCTGTCGGGTTTTTGTTTTGAATCAGTACTCGGACAAAGAAATGGAAAAAATTATCGGCCGGACAAAACTCAAAATGAAAAAAGACGCGCTCAATTGGCTTGTGCAAATGGCCGACGGCGACGCGAGGCAGGCGCTTTCCGTCTTGGAAGCGGCGAACGAACTTTACGGAAAAATCACTTTGGAAAATTTGAAAAACGCGGTGCAGTCAAAATTTTTACGCTACGACAAAACAGGCGAGGAGCATTACAATGTCATCAGCGCTTTTATCAAAAGCATGCGGGCGTCGCAAGCAGACGCGGCGATGTATTATCTGGCGCGGATGATTGACGCCGGCGAAGACCCGAAATTCATCGCGCGCAGGATGGTGGTGTTCGCGAGCGAAGATATCGGTTTGGCACAGCCGACCGCGCTT
>JAGWZX010000096.1 GCA_018968805.1 Patescibacteria group bacterium
ACCTTTGCGAGTGTGTTATCATATATCTTGATGACCGTTTTCATGATATTCGGCGCCTGGCGGCGCCTTTATCATTTTATATTAAAAAGAGGAGTTTTGTAATTCAAAGTCATATAGGCATAGCATAGGTATAGCAAGGCGATAGGCATAGCAAGGCGAGGCCTTGATAAAAACAAGGAGAACTCTTGCTATATGAACTGAGGGTCAAATCCTAGGATTTGACCCTCACAAGGGCTCCGGAAGGACCGTCCTTGAATTTACTTTTCCTCAAAGCGAGCCTGTTCTTTTTGAAAACCTTGGGAGGCGCGGCTGGCGCCGGACAGAGAAAATTTTTAGCAGAAAATTTTCGTGTTTTCAAAAAGAATATGCGAACGGCCTTTGACTTTTTTTTGATGGTCTGATAGCATTCCCTCCACTGTTCCCAAGCGGATGTTAATGGCTGAACAGGAACCAACAGCCAAAGATTCTGATGAGCCCTCTGGGCGAAGAAGAGCTTCTTACTGTGTTCAAAAACGTTATGCGCTTTCTGATTGGTACAAAGGTAAAAATGGCCCAGGTTTGGGGCGAGGACGGCAAAGTGGTGCCGGTTACGGTTATTGCCGTTTCGCCCAATACCGTAACTCAAGTCAAAACTGCCGATAAGGACGGCTATTCTGCAATACAGGTCGGTTTTGGCGAACGTCATCCGAAAAATATCAACAAGCCTCTGCGCGGCCACATCAAAACTCTCGGTAACTTCGCCGGTCTCAAGGAATTTCGCACCGGCGGTTCTCTTGCCGCGGCCGTCGGCGACAAAATTGACGCGGGCGCGTTCAAGCCGGGCGATATGGTAACAGTTTCCGCAACTTCTAAAGGTAAAGGCTTTCAAGGCGGCGTCAAACGCCACGGCTTTCACGGCGGCAGCCGCACCCACGGCCAAAAACATTCGGAGCGCGAGCCGGGCGGCATCGGCGGCGGCGGGCGCGCGGGCGGACGGGTGGCAAAAGGTTTGCGCATGGCCGGCCGGATGGGCGGCGAGCGCGTTACGATCAAGGGTTTGAAAGTTATTCAAGCTGATGCGGCCACGGCGACAATTTTGATTAAAGGAGCGGTGCCCGGGCCGCGCGGCACATTCGTGGAAATCCGCGGAAATTAACATGGAAAGCAAACTTTACAATCAAGCGGGCAAAGAAGTCGGCTCGGTCAAGATACCGGAAAGCGTTTTTGGTTTGCCTTGGAACGCCGATCTTGTGCATCAGGTGGCGGTTTCAATGCAGGCGAATCAACGGCACTCCGTCGCTCATGTAAAGGACCGCGGCGCCGTTCGCGGCGGCGGCAAGAAACCCTGGCGCCAGAAAGGCACCGGCCGGGCGCGCCACGGTTCAATCAGGAGTCCTCTTTGGGTCGGCGGCGGCGTGACCCATGGTCCAAACAAGGATAAGGTCTTTGCTCGGACCGTCACGAAGAGCATGAAAGCCAAGGCTTTGCGTACCGTTTTGTCGCGTAAGTTCAAGGAAGGTGAGTTGTTGTTTGTTGACAACGTCGCGTTCTCCGCTCCAAAGACGAAAGAAGCGCGCGCCGTAATGACGGCATGGGGCGGCATCAAAGGTTTTGAATCGATCTTTACTAAGAAAACAAACATGTTGCATCTGGCATTGTCCGGGAAGAACGTGTCGGTTGAGCGAGCGTTCCGTAATCTCAAGGGGTTATCGGTAGGCGCGCTCTCCGGCCTAAATGTTCTGACGCTCCTGCGCGCCAAATATGTGGCCATCGTCAACCCGAATGAGTCCCTGAAATTTTTCAATGAAGCATAATTATCATGGCGTTGTTCAAGAAAAAAGCCGAAGAGAAGATTAAAAAAACGGAAAGCCGCGCATTAGCCGCGGTGGTTCCCGTTCGGGCGGCAAGCCATGCCGGGCAGGCTGTAATTATCCGTCCCAAATTGACGGAGAAGATTTCTTTTCTTGAGGCCAAACAGCCGGTCTACCTTTTTGAAGTGTCAAGAGGCGCGACCAAGCGTTCAGTCGCCGCCGCAATAGCCGCGTTGTACAAGGTGACGCCGGTGAAGATTGCAATTGTCAGAATCCCTCCCAAAAAGTCTTTCTCGCGCGGTTTGGTGTCATATGGCGCGACGAG
>JAGWZX010000008.1 GCA_018968805.1 Patescibacteria group bacterium
GTGAGCAGGGTTGACGTTGGAGATGTCACCACCGCGACTGTTTCCAACTTAACAGTGGGCGTGACCTATGTGTTCTTCGTAACGGCCTATGACAAATCTGGCGTGGAAAGTGACCCGTCAAACCGGATTATCTACACGCCCGTGTTGCCAGCCATAATCGCGGTTAGCGAGACGGCCCTGGACTGGGGCACGGTCATGGTGGGCACAGTGGTGACACAAGCCTTCCACCTCGCCAACCTGGGCGGCACCAACTTGGTGGGAATTGCCCAAACCGCTCCGCCATTCAACATTGGCGGCGCGGGCTCGTTTTCCATTGCGCCTGGCGCCACCAGTGCCATTTCGGTCACATTCAGTCCGACGATGGACGGAGCCGTAAGTAACGCGGTGACCTTCACCACAAGCGGCGGCAATGCCACCAACGCGCTTTACGGCGTCGGCTTGTCGGCTGGCAAGCTGGCTGTTTCTACGGCCAGTTTGGACTTCGGCATAGTGGCGGTAGGAATGATCAAAACGCTCCCGCTTACGATAACAAACCGGGGGGGCGCGGCGTTAAACGTTTCAGCCACTGTGTCGGCGCCCTGGAGTGTGACCGGCTGTCCGAACACGATTCCGGGATTCGGCGCGGCCAATGTCACAATTAAATTCGCCCCCACGGCGGACGGCACGGAGTTAGGCGTTGTAACTTTCAATGGCGGAAGCGGCGGCACGGGAAGCGTCAAATTGTCCGGCACTTCAGCCGAAACGCCAGTGGCCGTGGCAAGCGCTAGCGTTACGAACGGCGACGCGCCGCTTGTGGTGGTGTTTACGGATCAGTCGACAGGCGGCATAACCAACCGGCTCTGGCAGTTCGGAGACGGCGGCATGCTTGTGACAAACGCAACGAGTGTTGCGCACACTTACCTGTCGCCCGACACCAACACGGTCACGCTGACCGTGTATGGACCGGTCGGCGTAAGCATGGCATCGCTCGCAATAGCGGTAACAGCCGGACCGATGCCTCCGAGCAACCTCCGACTGGGGAATCTGTCATTCTACAACAGACCCTGATCGACCGCGAGAATCTCATTCTCGCGGTTTTCTTTTTTCTCACCGCCTGATAGAGTGATTGAATGGTTATTTTAGGCATAGAAACCAGCTGTGACGAAACCGCACTTTGTATATTAAAAACGGACGGCAGATCGGAAACTGGCGTTAACCTGGAAATCCTGGCCAATAATGTACTGTCACAAATCGTCCTACACCGAAAATACGGCGGCGTCTTCCCAATGCTCGCCAAACGCGAACACGCAAAAAATCTCGTCCCTCTGCTGAAAAAAACCCTTGAAAAGTCGGGATTTCTGCGTCCAGTCAAAAAATCTGAGAATCTTAAAGCTTACGGCTTACAGCTTAAAAATTTTCTGGAACGCGAACCGGAACTGTTAAAACAATTTCTTGAACTCATACCGACTATCAAAAAACCGCCGATTGACCTTATTTCCGTCACGATCGGACCGGGACTGGAACCGGCGCTTTGGGTCGGCCTCAATTTTGCCAAAGCGTTGTCAACTGTGTGGCAAATCCCGCTCGTTCCCATAAATCACATGGAGGGGCACATTTTTTCTTCGCTATTGCGAAGAAAAAATGAATTTTCAATTTTTAATTTTCAATTTTTAAACAAACTGAACGCTGAACGCTACACGCTAAACGCCCCCGGCTTCCCCGCTCTGGCTCTTTTAATTTCCGGCGGCCACACTCAATTGGTTTTAATGCGCGGCATGGACAATTATGAAGTGGTTGGAGAGACGTTGGACGACGCGGTTGGCGAAGCCTTTGACAAAGTGGCGCGCATCTTGGGCCTGCCCTATCCGGGCGGACCGGAAATTTCGCGCCTCGCCGACGAGGCGCGAGCGCGGAAAGATTCGGGAAAACCTACCGAGAAAAGAAAGTTGCCGCGGCCAATGCTCCATTCTCCCGATTTAAACTTCTCTTTCTCCGGTCTAAAAACCGCCGTACTTTACTTAACAAAAAAAATCGGCACGGTGGACCAAGACATAAAAATGCAAATTGCCCGCGAGTTTGAAGACGCGGTTACGGAAGTTCTCATAACCAAAACCCAAAAAGCCGTTGAGCGATTTGGCGCCAATGCCCTAATCCTCGGCGGCGGCGTAACAGCGAACAAACACATTCGGGAAACTTTCAGAAAATGGACTTATGAACACTCCGGCCCCGCCTTTTATCTGCCGACGATTGATCACTCTACCGACAACGCGCTGATGATTGCTATCGCCGGTTTCTTTCACAGAAACTCCGCGATAACCGAAACATCCGGTCTTTCGGAAATCAAAGCTGTCGGCAATCTGCAACTTACCCCACATTGTGATACGTAATCCTCTCATGACCTTGGCACCACCTGCGCGGGAGTTGTGTTTAATGAAAGGTGAATTCTCTCGGTGTTGTAGTATTTCAGATATTTCTTGAGGGCGCAATTGATTTTTCGTACACCAGTCGGCACCTTGTCCAAGCACTCCTCTTGAAGCGTTCGGTTAAATCGTTCAATATGCGCGTTGTCGTTGGGTTTACCCAGTCGCGTGAAGCAGTGGTCCCTCCTGATGCGCTCCACGAACCAGCGTGAGAACTCGGGGCCGTGGTCGGACTGAATCGTCGAGAATTTGAACGATGAGTGCTGTTCTGCCTCTCTCACGAAATCAAGGCTGGTTCGCCCGTTCATCCTTCGGTACGCTTTCGCGTACGCTGACCGGGAATGCACGTCGACGAGCGAGAACACGTACAGCTGTTTCTTTTCGTCGATCATCCGGTGAATGGTATCGACTTCCACCAAATCGCCTGATTGAGCGACTTCTGGACGCTCGACTGGTTTGTGCCAGCGTTTCAAGTGGCTGCGTTTCTTCAAGAGACCGTGGCGGTCAAGGATTCGGTGAACGGTGTTCCGCGAAATGCTCATCCTGTCTTTCATCATCAGGTGGATGGCTTCCGTACACCGGCCGGTGGCGAGCCGAAGACGAACGATTTCCCGCTCCACCAGCTCGGATTTCCTGCGCGGATGGGTATGCGGCCGCGAGCTTTGGGTGGGTATGGGGCGGAATCCGATACTCCGAGCTTTCCTCACCCATTTCATGACCGCCGTGTGGTGATATCCGAGATACCGTCCCACCTTCCGCGCACTCCACCCGCGGCGCACGAGATCGGCAGCCGTCCTTCTAATGCGAGGCACGTTCTTGTTTGTGGTGTATGGCATACCATTGATGATATTTCACCAGGTGGTGCCAAGCTATTGGGGGATTACGGTGATATTGACACAAACAATATCGTATTATAGAATAACACTGGTGAGCCTGGCTGTGAATTCGAGATCGGCGCTTGATGTGGACGCTGAAATCGTAAACACTGGAGTCCGGCAGGCGCCGGGGATACGTCCTGCGGCGACTCCGCCTAGAGTTTTCCGTCGTGGCTTCCGGCGGAAGACTGCCAAACGGCTAGGCGTGTGACTCGCCAGGCTCACTGTTCTTTACGTTCCATAGGCCTCGCGTAAAAATAGCGCGCGGCTTTTCTTTTTGAAAAAAACCTTATTTTTGCTATTATTTTGAAATGTCAATTCCTGAAAAGTTCTTAAAACCCTATGACCCGAAGAATGCCGAGGGGCGCATTTACAAACTTTGGGAAGAAAGCGGTTTTTTTTCTACGGATTCCCATTCCCACCCTAACGACTTAAAGCTGAAAGCTGAAAGCTTTTGTATTTTAATGCCTCCCGCGAACGCCAACGGCAATCTTCACGCCGGCCACGGCCTGGTTATGACGGTTGAAGACATCATCACCCGATACAAAAGAATGCGCGGCTTTAAAACGCTCTGGCTCCCGGGCCTTGACCACGCCGGTTTTGAAACCCAAGTGGTCTACGAAAAAGTTTTAGAAAAAGAAGGCCGGTCGCGTTTTGAAATTCCGCGCGACCAGCTTTACAAGGAAATTCTTGACTTCACCCTTAAAAATTCCGCGAACATCAAATCACAAGTGCGCAAAATGGGCGCGTCCTGCGATTGGAGCCGGGAGAAATTCACCCTTGATCCCGATATCGTCAAAATCGTTTACCAGACTTTCAAAAAACTTTGGGGCGACGGCCTTCTTTATCGGGGCAAGCGCATCATCTCGTGGTGCCCGAAGCACCAGACTTCTTTCGCCGACATTGAAATCAAGGACGAAGAACGCATTGAACCATATTATTATATTAAGTACGGCCCGTTCACCATTTCCACTTCCCGCCCGGAAACAAAATTCGGCGACAAATATGTAGTGATGCATCCTGACGACAAAAGATACGCGGAATACAAGGACGGTCAAAAAATTCCGGTGGAATGGATCAACGGAGAGATTACCGCGACCGTCGTCAAAGACAAAGCTATTGACATGGAATTCGGCACCGGCGTCATGACGATCACGCCGTGGCACGACGCCACGGACTTTGAAATCGCCGAGCGGCACGGTCTGGATCGCGAGCAAATTATTGACGAGCAAGGAAAACTTCTCCCTATCGCCGGCGAATTCGCGGGAATGCACATAAAAAAAGCCCGGCCGCTTATAGTGGAAAAACTTAAGGCCAAAGGCCTTTTGGTAAAGGTTGATGAAAATTACAAACACATCGTTCATACCTGCTACAAGTGCGGCACCACGATTGAACCGCAAATCCAAAGCCAATGGTTCGTCAAAATGAAGCCGCTTGCGGCCAAAGCTTTGGAAAAAATAAACGCCGGCGAGGTGGTTTACATTCCCGAGCACTACAAAAAAATCACCGTCCACTGGCTGGAAAATTTGATTGACTGGAACATTTCCCGCCAGATTGTCTGGGGCATCCCTATTCCGGCGAAAATCTGCGACAAATGCGATACGGGCTTCGTGGACCTGGAAAACAAAATCACAAAGTGCGACAAATGCGGCGGAGCGGTGCGAAAAGATATTGATACTTTTGACACATGGTTTTCGTCCGGCCAGTGGCCGTTCGCAACGCTCGGCTTTCCTGACGGAAAGGATTTTAAGGAATTCTACCCGACTGATGTTTTGGAAACCGCCGGCGACATTTTTCACTGGGTGGCGCGGATGATTATGCTATCGCTTTATGTTACCGGCAAGTTGCCATTCACGACTGTTTATATGCACGGCGTGGTTTTGGACGCCAAGGGCCAAAAAATGTCAAAGAGCAAAGGCAACGTCATCAACCCGCTTGATTTGACGGAAAAATTCGGCACCGATGCCTTCCGAATGGGCATGGTCGTCGGCAACACGCCCGGTACTTCCCTCGCCCTTTCCGAAGATAAAATCCGCGCTTACAAAAATTTCGCCAACAAACTTTGGAATATCGCGCGGTTTGTGTTGGAAAGCACGGAAGGCGTTCGGCTTGACGAAAAATTTGAAAAATATACCGAGGAAGACAGCGCGCTCCGCAAAGCTCGGCACGAACTTCTCACGGATGTTACAAACGACATGGACAGCTACCGCTTTTATCTCGCCGCCGAAAAGCTCTACCATTATGCCTGGCACGAGTTTGCTGATAAAATTATTGAGGACAGCAAGAAAATTTTCAGCGAGGGCGACGCCAGCAAAATCGCCTCCCGCAAACAATTTCTCCTCCACACTCTTAATAAAATCCTCCGCGCCCTCCACCCCTTCGCGCCATTCGTGACCGAAGAAATTTGGCAGCTCTCCGGTCATAAAAATTTATTGATGATAGAAAAGTGGCCGATAGAATGATGAGCCGGCTAGATTAATCAAAATATTCATATGCCCGGCGCTGAAACAATCTTCTTCGCTCTCCTCGGCGGAATTCTGCCAGCTCTCCTTTGGCTGTGGTTCTGGCTCCAGGAGGACCGGTTGCATCCCGAGCCGCGCGGCATGATTATCCGCACTTTTATCGCAGGCATGATTGCCGTGCCATTGGTTCTGCCGATTGAACAATATTTCCAGGCAAAGTATTCATTTGATTTTACCTTCGTAATATTCCTATGGGCCTGCGCAGAAGAAGTATTCAAGTGGGCGGCTGCCGGCCTTGCCGCCTTCGACACCAAAGAATACGACGAGCCGATTGACGCCGCAGTTTATATGCTTACGGCGGCTCTGGGTTTTTCGGCAATGGAAAACACCCTGTTTCTGCTCACTTCTATTGCCAATACCGGCCTGGTGGAAAGTTTCGTAACCGGAAACCTGCGCTTCATCGGCGCCACGTTACTGCATGTGTTGGCATCGGGCATAGTCGGGTTTTTCATGGGCGAAGCGTTTTATCGCGGCTGGTTCACGAAAAAAATATACCTGGTCGTCGGCCTGCTTTCCGCCATTGTCCTTCACGCCCTTTTCAATGTTTATATAATGAATTATGTTGGCTCGAATATGTTTGTGCTCTTTGGGCGCAGTTTTGAGATTAGCCGATTGTTTATCATATTCGCGCTTGTCTGGGTGGCCGTGATTCTTTTAATTGTCGGCTTTGAAAAAGTCAAACGCCTTAAGGATGACCGGTTAATGTAGAAGTGAATATCCCGCTTTTTAACTGTGATACAATAATGTGGCGGTTATTATCACGCGATTAATATTTTTAAAATGGCAGAAAAAAAATCTTTTTTTGAACGATTAACCGGCGCGGTCCAGTTCGACGAAAGTGACGAGGTTCCGACTCCTCGCCAAGAACGGAATAATAAACTGCTCAAAAAAACACCGAAGGAAGAACTGATTGAGGAAGAGAGCGATGAAGGTGAACTGACCGTCGACGTCTATCAGACGCCGGAGGATATCGTAATCAAAGCAATGATTGCCGGAGTAAAGCCGGAGGATCTGGATATTGATATCACCAGAGACATGGTCACGATCAAAGGCAGCCGCGAAGAATCGCGAGAAGCATCTGAAAGCGACTACTTTACCCGTGAATTGTATTGGGGCTCATTTTCCCGCACCATCCTTCTGCCCCAGGAAATCGAAGTGGAAAGTGCCGAGGCGACAGAAAAAAACGGTTTGCTTATCATTAAGTTGCCCAAGGTTGATAAAGGACGGAAGACAAAATTGAAGGTGAGGTCTAATAATTAGCCGTCAGCGGGCGGTAGGCAGAAACAGCGGCTGGGCTGGCCCTCCGGGCCAGCCCAGCCGCTGTTTCGTGTTACAATAGCCGCTGATGAACGAAAAACAGACAGAGCTGGAAACACTTCAGCGCAAGCTTGAAACCGCGGACTTGCCATTAAAAAGCTCGGCTAATTTGGTCTTCGGCGAAGGAAACATTGATTGCGCGGTAATGTTCATCGGCGAAGCGCCGGGCCAGAACGAAGATATCCAAAAGCGGCCTTTCGTCGGACGGGCTGGCAAACTTTTGGATGAGTGCATCACCGCAATCGACTGGAAACGGGCCGATGTTTACATCACCAATATCGTCAAGCGCCGCCCGCCCGACAATCGCGATCCCATACCGGATGAAATTGAGGCTTACAAACCGTTCTTGGCGCGCCAGATTGAAATAATCAACCCTAAAATTATTGCTACCCTGGGCCGATTTTCCATGAACTATTTCCTGCCTTTCGCCAAAATCAGCCGCGACCACGGCAAAATTTTTAATCCGGCCGGCCGTCTCATTTTTCCACTTTACCACCCCGCCGCCGCATTGCGCGCCACTGAAGTCTTAAACCAATTAAGAGAAGATTTCAAAAAACTGCCGGACATTCTCGGCGGAAAAATGGCCGCGGGGGCGGCCGCCGCCCCCGCGGCCAGTCTCATAAAAAAGCCCGCTCAACCCGCGCAGACGAAATTGTTTTAACCGCCAAGTAAAACGCTGCCCTGCCAACCCGATGCTGGCAGATTCAAAAAGAAAGCAACGAGCAACACCATCAAAAAAACAAGATACGACAAAAATAACCAAAATCTCTTTCGTGCCTTTTGACCGATTGCACTTAACTCGGCGTCACCGAGAGCCTCGTAACTCCCTTTTATAATATACAGAAAAACCCTTAAAGAAATTGTCGGTGAAGTTGTAAGCAGTGTTGGCTCACCGAGTGCTTTCCAGTTCTTCGGACATCTTTCTCTAACTCCATTCAAAAATTTTCTAACACTGTTCAGATAGAAAAGATTAATGATAAATCCGACAATGACTCCCATGAACAAAGCTATAAATTCTATCAGTGTCGCCATATCACCGGTGGTTATAACACATTATGCCGAGACCCAAGATTGCAAAGAAGCTTGGGTTATCTGCAGAAGCGCATCCTTGCGCTTCCTCCTTGCCACTCACTTCGTTCGTGTGCCACGGGGGTGAATCGAACACCCGACGCCTGCTTCTTCAGAGCAGCGCTCTGCCACTGAGCTACCGTGGCATATGAAAAACTATCCCGGTTATAATACTAAAAAATGTAAGTTTTGCAATTTTTCTATCTTGATCCCAATACTTTTTTTGGTATATCTTATGGTGTTATACTATAGCTCATGACAATATGTAAATTATGTAACAAAAAATTTAAAAACTATGAATACAGCAATCGAACAAGATGCGGTTCATGCAACACAAAAATAAGAAGATTTCGAGCAAAATCGGCTACGGTTAAATATCTTGGAGAAAAACGTGTGAGATGCGGGTGGAACGGAAACCGGGCCGCTTTTCAATTTCACCACACAGATCCTCGTAAAAAAGATTTTATTATCGGTAATGTGGCAAATAAAAGCTGGGATTCAATAAAGTTTGCCTCTCGTCTCATTCCCGCGGCAAGCCGTTCCCTCGAAGACTCGGCGGGGTTATTCCGCGGGCGGCATCAGGGAAACTTTGTCGGACAGGAGCGAGCTCCGCTCGCTCCTGTTCATTAGGCGGCCATTCATCCCCGCCCGCCAAGCGGGCGGGGTATTCTGGCCGCTGCCGATCAAGACCGGATCATTATAAGCTAAATATATATTACCCATAATGAAAACCACCAGCTTTAACTGGCGGTTTTCATTTACAGATTCTTTACGCGATATATTCTATTTTATTCGGCATGGAGCCGAAACAGAGTAGCAGTGATGTGCCCGCGATTGAAGCGCGCGAGCTAACGCACGCATACAATGGGCATACGGTATTGCATAATCTCAACTTGTCCATTCCCGCTGGGGAAATTTTCGGCTTCCTCGGACACAACGGCGCGGGCAAGACGACCACCATGAGCATCCTGACGACGCTCCTGCGGCAGACCGCGGGGGAAGTCAAGATCGCTGGGTTCGATACGCTGTCGCAGAGCATCGAAGTGCGCAAACGCATCGGATATCTGCCGGAGAATGTTACGTTCTACAACGATCTCACCGCGTATGAGAATCTGGCGTACTTCGCGCGCCTTTCCGGCGTAGAACAGGTTGACTCAAAGATCGACGAGACGCTCGCGTTCCTGGACTTCCGTGGAGTGGAGCACAAGAGACTGAAAACGTTTTCCAAGGGCATGCGGCAGCGTATCGGCATCGCGCAGGCGATCCTTCACGACCCCGCCGTGCTCTTCCTGGACGAACCGACGTCCGGTTTGGATCCGATGGGCATCAAAAACCTGCGCGACATCATCCTCCGTCTCAACAAGGAGCGCGGCATGACGATTTTTATGAATACGCATCTTCTTTCCGAGGTCGGAAAGATTTGCACATCGATCGGGGTATTGAGCATGGGCAAGCTCATTTACACGGACACTATGGAGCGTACGCGCCGAAAATACCCCGACGAGGCCTCGCTCGAAGAAATTTACGTGCGCATGGAGACCGCCGAAACACCATGAACTCCTCACGCATAGTAGCTCCGTTGCGAACGATCATCGCCCACGAACTGCGCACCCTCAGGCGCGAAGGGACTTTTTCGACGCTGTTCGGCATTTTCTCGGCCGTTACGCTCTTCTCGGTGTTCATAGGATGGTCAACGCGCTCGACGACGCTTGCAATCTACGCTGTCACCGCTGCTATTTTGAAAGCGGCGGGCGTTTCGCACATCGCTCCGAACCCGCTCCTCGGCATTTCGACTCTCGCGATATTCAACAATTTGATCATCTACACGCTCTTGGTTGGCGCATTGCTCGCCATAGTTATCGGACACCGCTCATTCGTGCGCGACCGCAAATCAGGGGTCGTCCCGCTTTTGCTGTCGCGTCCCGCTGGTCGCCCGCTCTACATCGCGGGCAAACTCTGTGGCATCAGCGCGGCATTGTTGCTCGTCTTATGCGGCATGTTCGTCGTGAGCGTGCTTAGCACGCTTTTCATCCCAGCGTTGTACCTCTCCGGCGGAGAATTCCTATCGCTGGCCGCTTTCTATGCGGTCTCTTTCGTGTATCTCGCGTTCTTCGCCGCGCTCGGCCTTCTCTTCGGCGTGTACATGTCGAACGAATCCCTCGCGCTTCTCGCGCCGGTACTCGCGTGGATCGCCGTAGTGTTTATCCTGCCAGAGCTATCGACGGGGCAGAACCCCGTCTCGCTCCTCAACCCTGTCACGCTCGCGCACGCGCCGGCGGCGTCGGGCGCATTTTTCTCGTACGCTCGCGCAATACTTGGCCCGTTCTCGTTCGGGCAAGATTACACGGCGCTCGCGCTGCACTTCTTGCGCATCAGCGCGAACGCGCTCAATGTCGGCGCAATCCTCAAGCTGTTAGCCGCGAGCATGATTGCCGGCGCGGCGAGTGTATTTGCGCTCCAGAAGTATTCAACAGCAGCAGACCAGATCGCATAATATGACCTCTCCAACGCTAACAATCGCCAGAAAAGAGTACAAGGATTCCGCGAGGAACGCGTTGTTCATCACGCTTGCGGGATTCATGGTGGCGCTTACCGCCGTATCGATCCTAGTCGCGTCATTCAATTTTCAAGCAGAAGTCGCGCAGTACAATGCCGCACTGTCGGAGCTAACGGCCGTAGAGCGAGCCGGAGCGGTAATTCCGGCGCCGTCATACTATCCGCTCCTCATGCTTCGCGGGACTATCGAGTACCTTGAGATCATCGGCGCGGTCTTGGCCATCGTGCTTGGGTACCTCGCC
>JAGWZX010000009.1 GCA_018968805.1 Patescibacteria group bacterium
TGGATATAGAAATAACCTACAGATGGGCAATTAACTAACGGAAAGTGTTTGCAAAATTTGTCGTCTTGGCGGTTTTGGCATTGTCGGATAAAATATAGCGATATGGAATCGTATTCTTCGGAACAAAATCCTGTGATGTCGGCCGGCTCCGAGGCGCCGGCCCATAGGCCGGCGCCGCCCGCGTGCCCTTCCTGCCACCAGCCGGTTTTGCCGACCTATTATTTTTGTCCGAATTGCGGCGCGAACCTCCGGCCGGCGCCGCTTAAAACCGACACAATCAGCCAAATCGGGCTATACCTTTTCAGTATTGTCCTGCCGATGATCGCTTTTTTGGCGGTGGGGAAGTGGCAGGGATTGAAATATTTAAAATCAAAGGACCCGAAAGAAAAACAGATCGGTATGATTGCCTGGGCTCTTATGATAATTTCCGCAATTATTGTGATCTGGTACACCGTAGTCTGGACCCAAAATTATATCCAGGAAACGGTTAACAGCATAAATGTCGATCTTGGCAGTTTGGGAAATTAAAAAATCCGGTGGAAGTCGTCGGGGAGTCTGATTAAGGCAGTTTTCCGTTTAAAGAAAAACCGCGCGTTTTGTTACGCTAAACGTAACAAAACGCGCGACTGAGGCCGTTTCTTAATCCACGGCATCAGGAAGATGCTGGCTGCCGTCATCATCCGCAAGCGATGGTTCCGATTTTGCGGGCGGCAGTGTCGGCGGTAAACGGTACGAATTCTCCTGTAACGGAGTGTCGCCATCTTCCCCGGGAAATGATGTTCCTAAACCGACAATACTCAGGTCGTTCATGGTTAGTTCCGGTTTTTTGTGCAGTTTTTGTTTTCGCTCCCGCCGCCATGGCGGGACAAACAAAACGGGCTTCCCGTGATTGGGAACCCGTTTTTGTAACTGAAGGAGATTCCGTTACAAAGACCAGCTCCCAAAACGGCCGCTATCGACGACCTTTAGGGAAATGACCTTTGTAATGATATGACACATAAAAATTATGCTAACAGCTACCGCCGAAGTTGTCCAGCCGCTGCTACCCAAGCTGTGGATAACGTGATACCATATCAAACGTTGGAAAATCTAGATATAAAAATATGGAGAGGACGCTTATAAAAAACTTGCGGGAAAATGTCGGCAGGGAAGTCTTAATCAAAGGTTGGGTGGACGTGCGGCGCGACCACGGCAAGCTTATTTTTATTGACTTGCGCGACGTTTCCGGCAAGGTGCAGATGGTTGCGCTGCCATCTCATAAAGAAGCTCACTCTTCGGCAAACACTGCCCGGCCGGAGTGGGTTTTGGCCGTAACCGGTAAGGTAAATCAACGGCCCGAAAAAATGGTAAATAAGGAAGAGCCGAACGGTACGATAGAGCTTGAAATTACGGCGATTGAAGTCTTGAATGAAGCCGAAACGCCGCCTTTGGATGTGCGCGGCGACGGACGGGAAATCAACGAAGAAGCGCGGCTCAAATACCGCTATCTGGATTTGCGCCGGCCGCGTCTCCAGAAAAATATTCGCATCCGCTCTGAATTCGTGGACAGAGTCCGGCAATTCCTTTTCAGTAACGGCTTTACGGAAATCGAGACGCCGTATTTCACCAGCACTACGCCGGAAGGCTCGCGCGACTTCGTCGTGCCGAGCCGGATGTATCCGGGAAAGTTTTTTGCCCTGCCCCAGTCGCCACAGCAGTATAAACAGCTCCTTATGACTGCCGGCTTTGAACGTTACTTCCAGATCGCGCGCTGTTTCCGCGATGAGGACTTACGCGCCGACCGCGGTTTTGAACATACCCAAATTGACATAGAAAAAAGTTTCGTGACGCGTGAAGATATTATGCGGTTGGACGAAGAGATGATTACGACGGTCGCCGAGGCGATGGGCTATACCGTCAAGCAAAAACCCTTCCCGCGCGTGAGCTACAAGGAAGCAATGCAAAAATTCGGCGCCGACAAATTCGATATGCGCACCGAGGAGGAAAAGAAAAAAGGCGTTCTGGCTTTCGCCTGGGTTATTGATTTTCCTTTTTTTGAGAAAGACAAAGAAGGAAAGTGGACTTTCACTCACAATCCGTTTTCGATGCCGGCGCCCGAACATCTGGAATGGCATTTGAAAGGCGAGCATATCGAAGAGATTATTACCCAGCAATACGATTTGGTCTGCAACGGTTTTGAAACCGGCGGCGGCAGTATCCGCGCCCACAAGCCGGAAATTCTAAAGGCGACATTCAAGACAATGGGCTACGACGATGCAAAAATTGAACGCGACTTCGGTCACATGCTTGCCGCCTTTCGTTCCGGCACGCCGCCGCACGGCGGCATCGCTCACGGCATCGAGCGCCTGATAATGATTTTGACCGGCGAGAAGGAACTGCGCGAAGTGCAATCATTTCCCCAAACTTCTTCCGGCCGCACAGCCGTGATGGACGCGCCTGGCGAGCTTTCCAAAGAGCAGTTGAAAGAACTCGGGCTTAAGCTTGAAAAGTAATAACAGGTTACGGAATACTGAAGATTTAGAATCGCGGGTTTATCATTGACATCCGTTGCGTAATATCGTAGCTTTGTTTTTGATATAGATCTTTGTCGTTGCAGAAAATACGAAACCGTTAAGGAGAGAACCGTAATGAGCTTGAACACAATTCTGTTGAACAAACGTCACGGGTTGCCGATTGCGACATATCCCGGACTTAAAATAACCGGCGCCAAGGTGAGCGACATCGTTACCAATCCTCGCGCCCAACTTTACGCGCAGGGCGCGCTCCATGAGCGCTACAGATCGCCTTTCGTATTGTCCGCCATGGACCTGAGCGCCGAAGCGGAGGCGTTCGGTTGTGCGGTGCTGATGTCAGACACCGAGGTCCCAACTGTCACGGGCCGTCTCATCACCAGCCTGGAGCAAGCAAAAAAGCTTGTCGTGCCGCAGCCCGGCGACAAACGCACCGCTGTTTACATTGAAGCTGTCCGGCTGCTTACCGAACTCCCTGGTGAGCCGTTTGTCTTGGCTGGGTGCATCGCCCCGTTCTCACTCGTTGCACGGCTCGTCGGCGTGGGTGAGGCGATGGAGTACACGATCACTAAACCGGGCATGATGCACATGCTCTTGGAGAAATGCGCGGTATTTTTGGTCAATTACCTGAAATTGTTTCGCGCGGCGGGTGCCCGCGGCGTCATCATGGCAGACCCGGTGGCGGGATTGTTATCGCCCCGCAGTCTCTTGGCCTTCTCCAGCGTTTACGTCAGACACATAGCCATCGAGGTTTGCGGCGATGATTTTGACATTTTGCTGCACAACTGTGCCGCGAAGTTATCGCACCTCTCGGCCATTCGGGAAACCGGCTTGAAGACGTTCCATTTCGGTGTGCCGATGGACATTGTCGAGGCGCTCGGCAAGATAACTCCCGATGTCGTGCTTTGCGGCAATCTCGACCCGGCGGCGGTCTTCGTGCGGTTGCCGCCTGACGATGTCACTGCCCGCGCCAAAGGACTCCTGGCCGCTACCGCCGGGTATCGCAACTTCGCTCTCTCGTCCGGTTGCGACGTTCCTCCCGACGCGCCGCTTGCCAGCCTGGATGCGTTTTACCGGGCTCTCGACTGACACGTCTGTAACTTCTTTGTGTGCCGACACGAAGAAGTTTTTCTTTTTAAAACGCATAAATAATGGTATATTTCAAGCATGACAGACATGTTTAGAGTAAAACAGGAGGCATTTGAAGGGCCGCTGGATGTTTTGCTTACTCTTATTGAGAAGCGCAAGTTTGCGGTCAGCGATATTTCGCTTGCCAAGGTGGCCGATGATTATATTGCTTACGTAAAAACCTTGGCGAATTTTCCAGTCGCTGACAGCGCCAATTTCGTTTTGATCGCTTCAACGCTTGTTTTAATAAAATCAAAATCGCTTTTGCCCAGTTTGGAATTGTCGGAGGAAGAACAGGGCAGTATCGCCGATCTTGAACGGCGCCTTAAAATTTATCAACGGATGAAAGAACTTGCGGTCGGAGTGCGCGGCCGCTTCGGCAAGCAGGTTTTGTTTGCGCCGGAGGAGCGGGAAGTGGCGCCCGTTTTCGCGCCGGACCGGAATATGTCGCTTTCCTCAATTGCCGCGGCGATTAAGGACGTGCTCAAAAATTTGCCTAAAAAAGAATTTTTGCCCAAGGCCGTTGTCGCTAAGGTGATGAGCCTTGAAGAGATGATAACTCATTTGACCAAACGGGTAAGTGAAAATCTGCGCATGAGCTTTCGTGATTTTTCCGGTGGCAACAAATCCGACAGAGTGCACGTAATCGTGTCGTTTTTGGCGATGCTCGAGCTTGTAAAACAAGGGGTTATCTCGGTAATTCAGGAAAGCCATCGGTCTGATATAGTAATGGAAACGGCGCAGGTCGGGGTGCCGAAATACTAGAAATAGTATTCAGTAGACAGAATGTAGTAGGTAGAAGTAGAAAAATCAAAATGGATATTACAGCAAAAATTGAAGCGATACTTTTTTGGAAAGCCGAACCGGTGGGAGCGGCGTGGCTGGCAAAAACCCTTTCCGTGACTGAAGACGAAATAAAAAACGGTCTATCCGAACTTGAAAAAAAACTACAAGGTCGTGGAGCGGCGCTCGTTTTTAAGGATAATGAAGTATCGCTCCGCACCGCGCCGGAAATGACAGCGCTTATCGAGCGTTTGACCAAGGAAGAATTGTCGCGCGATCTGGGCAAGGCCGGCCTTGAGACCATTGCCATTGTTCTTTATCAGGGACCGATATCGCGGCGGGAAATCGATTATATACGGGGCGTTAATTCAGCCTTTATCCTTCGCGCTCTGTTGATCCGCGGCCTGTTGGAGAAGGTCGAGAATCCGAAAGATAAGCGTTCATTTTTGTACCGTCCCACATTCGATATGCTATCGTATCTGGGCGTGTCGCGCATTGAGGATTTGCCGCAGTATCAAGAGGCGCGAAAGGAAATTGAAAATTTTATGGCCGCGCCGCCGGAGGATTCTACCGTAGCCAATCCGGCAGTGAATCGCGACCCATTTTCTGAAACCCATGTCGCATAGAGCGCCGAAAGAAGAATTAAATAAAAGGAGCGTGTTTATCGGGTTGCTGGGGGTCATACTGATTGGCGGTATCGTGTTTTTGGGCAATGTCGCGTCGCGTTCGACAATGCCACCGGCGTCCAAGGACAGTTTACCAAAGACATTCGCGAAATTTCCGATTAAAGCGAAAGCGGCGTTCGTTTACGATGCCAAGACCAAGCAAACTCTTTATAGCATGAATGGCAATTCTCAGTTACCCTTGGCGTCACTCACAAAAATCATGATGGCTGTGACCGCTCTTGAATTGCTTCACCCGGACACTGTCGTGACCATAGGTACCGAGTCGCTCCAGAGAGGCGAGGGGGACAGCGGTCTGTATGGCCGCGAGCGGTGGCGGCTTTCCGATTTGCTCGGGTTAACGCTCGTGGAATCGGCCAATGCCGGAGCCAATGCCATAGCGCAAGCCGCCGGGGGGGCCGCCGCGGCGCAAATCGCCGCGGCGGCGGGCGGCGTTTCCGCCAGCGCGGACAATTACGAAACCACTCAAGCGCAATTCGTGGCCGCCATGGATCAAAAAGCGGCGGCACTCGGGCTGCACCAGATGTATTTTTTAAACCCCTCCGGTCTCGATGAAAATAACAATGTCTCCGGCGGTTACGGTTCGGCGCACGATGTTTCGTTACTTTTTTCCTATGCCATCACGAAATATCCGCGTATTTTTGAAAATACCACCTATGGCACGCGACGATTCACGTCCTTAAGCAACTTAACCCACATAATCAAGAATACAGATATCTTTGTGGGTAATTTCCCGGGACTTTTGGCCGGAAAAACGGGATACACTGATCTTGCGGGCGGCAATCTGACCATTGCTTTTGACGCCGGCCCGGACCACCCCATTA
This sequence comes from Patescibacteria group bacterium, assembly GCA_018968805.1. Lineage (GTDB taxonomy): Bacteria > Patescibacteriota > Minisyncoccia > Phycocordibacterales > SIBU01 > SIBU01. Next base: position 5,929 of record JAGWZX010000009.1, read on the forward strand.
TTGTCACTGTTCTCGGCTCTACCGAACAGGGCCGGTTTACAGACGCTGAAAAATTAGTCTGGGCCACTCTCGATTATTTGCAAAGTTAGAATATCGCCCCATGGCTGAACAGTTACCACTCAATCCGAACGCAGAATTGTTCCGTTGGGGTCCGGCCCCTTATTCGTTTTTACTTTACCTCGGATTTTGAAGACATTCACTCCGAATTTCCCAAAATTTACCCCGGGATGTATTGGCCCACGGCTCTCTTCCTTTGTTAACGTGCGGTACCGTAACCTGGCGTGAACTATTGTAACCAGTATCGAAAGGTTTATTGATAAGTTTTACGTTTCTTTTATTGGTAGCGGCCATTCATCCCCGCCCGCTTGGCGGGCGGGGATGAATGGCCGCATAATGAACCGGAGCGAGCGGAGCTCGCTCCTATTTTAACGTTCAAATCATGTCTGGAAAGGTGCTAGAAAAGATTGCCCCTATTGTATATACTACTGGCAATGATTCTAAACGTCGTCAAAGTCTTTTTTCCTCTGACCGTAGCTTTTTTTATCGGTATTGTTTTTACGCCGCTCTGGACCAAATATCTGTACGCTCGAAAGATGTGGAAGAAAAAAGCTAAGACGGTTGCGACTGACGGCAGGGGCACGCCAATTTTCAATTCTCTCCATAAAGACAAGGAAGTTGGTACGCCGAGAATGGGAGGCGTCGTCATCTGGGTTTCGGCGGCTCTCACTATGTCCGTGATCTGGTTTTCGGCAATAATTTTCCCCAACGCTCTAACGGAAAAGCTCGATTTCTTAAGTCGCGGCCAAACCTGGCTGCCTTTGGCGGTGCTTCTTCTTGGTGCTTTTGTCGGTTGGATTGACGATTACATGGAGGTTAAAGAGATAAAGAGTTATGCCGCAGGCGGTTTGTCGTTGCGCAAACGTCTGGTGGTGGTGTCGATTATCGGCTTTCTGTCGGCGTTATGGTTTTATCTAAAACTTGGCGTTTCCAGCGTCACGTTCCTATTCATCGGTCCGGTCCAGATGGGTATGTGGTTCGTGCCGTTTTTTGTGTTGGTTATGGCCGCGGTGTATTCCGGCGGAGTGATAGACGGTATTGACGGTTTGGCGGGCGGTATTTTCGGCATTATTTTCAGCGCCTATGCCGGCATTGCCTTCTATCAATCGCAAATTGACCTCGCGGCTTTTTGTGCCGCCATTGTCGGCGGTATTCTCGCGTTTCTGTGGTTCAATGTTCCGCCGGCGCGATTTTACATGTCGGAAACCGGCAGTATGGCTTTGACGCTCGCCCTGACCGTGGTGGCTTTTTTAGCCGATCAGCGCGGGTTGGGGCATGGTATCGCCGTTCTGCCGATCATCGCTCTGCCGCTTGCGGTAACAACGCTCTCGGTCATTATTCAGCTTCTTTCAAAAAAATTTCGGAACGGAAAAAAGATATTCAAAGTGGCGCCGCTACACCATCATTTTGAAGCACTCGGCTGGCCGGCGGCCAAGGTAACCATGCGCTATTGGATCATCGGCGTGGTATGCGCCGTCGCCGGCCTTATCATGGCGATGATCTAAAAGCCGTCATGGCGCGAGGCAAACAAGTTGATAAATCGTTTCTGGGCATTGTCATCGTGCTTTTAGGGGTAGGCGCGCTTATTTTTTCCTCGGCGTCGCTCGGTCTATTGGCTCGTACCGGCGGAGCAAGTTTCGGTACAACCGCGCTCAAACAATTTGCGGCGATCCTTATTGGGGGTGCGCTGGCGTACGCTGTTTCCAAGGTGCCGTATCAGTTTTGGCGTCGCTACTCCTTTTATATTTTTGCCGCCTCAATCGTTCTAACTCTTTTAGTCTTCGTACCCAAACTTGGATTTGAGTACGGCGGGGGAAAGCGCTGGGTAGCGTTTGGACCTGTAACATTTCAGCCGGCTGAATTTCTTAAAATTGCTTTTGTAATGTATCTGGCGGCTTGGCTTTCGGCCGCCAAAAACAAAGTACGCACATGGAGAGGCGGAATGTTGCCGGTCATCATCTTGCTTGTCATTGCCGGCGGTATTCTCCTAAAACAACCGGATACCGATACCTTTATCAGTATCGTGGCGGCGGCAATGGTAATGTTCCTCGCGGCTGGCGGACGTTACCGCGATGTTTTCCTTTTTTGCGTCATCGGTCTAATCGGTTTTGCCGGTCTGGTTTTTATCCGGCCGTACCTTATGCAGAGAGTCACGACTTTTTTTAATCCGTCCGCTGATCCCTTAGGCGCCGGTTATCAAATTCAGCAGTCGCTCATCGCCGTTGGTTCGGGCAAATTCTTGGGCCGCGGTTTCGGCCAGAGCATTCAGAAATTCAATTATTTGCCGGAGCCAATCGGCGACTCCATTTTTGCCGTGGCGGCGGAGGAATTCGGTTTCGTGGGCAGCGTGCTTCTGGTGCTTTTATTTTTTCTGTTCACATTGAAAGGTTTTCAAATCGCTTCCCGTTCGCCGGATATGTTTGGTGGACTTTTGGTGGTCGGCATTGTTATACTTATCATGTCTGATTCGTTCATGAATATCGGTTCGATGCTCGGCGTGTTGCCGCTTTCCGGATTGCCTCTGCTGTTTGTTAGCCAGGGCGGTTCAGCTATGGTTTTGACACTTTTCCAGGTTGGAATTTTGCTGAATATTTCCAAGTATCGGAGGACTTAAAGTGAATTTTCCCGTTTTAATTTCTTGTTGTCTTTTTACCCGGATTGTTCATTTTTGATTTATCATGAAGATTATGTTTACCGGCGGCGGCACGGGCGGACACTTTTATCCCATTATCGCGGTCGCCGAATCAATCAAAAAAATCGTCAAAGAAAAGCGGCTTTTGCCGCCGGCGCTCTATTACATGGCCAACGAACCATATGACCGCCGGGCCTTGTTCGATGCGGGCATCACCTTTGTCTCTATGCCTTCGGGCAAAATACGCCGTTATTTCTCACTTTTGAACGTTACGGACGTTTTTAAGACGGCGGCAGGCGTTTTGAAATCGCTCTGGAAAATTTTTTTGATTTATCCCGACGTAATTTTCGGCAAGGGCGGCTACGCCAGTTTTCCGGCTTTAGTGGCGGCGCGCATTTTCCGCATTCCGGTGGTAATTCACGAATCGGATAGCGTGCCAGGCCGTGTCAATGTCTGGGCCGGCAAGTTTGCGGTTAGCGTTGCGGTGTCGTTTCCCGAGGCCGCCAAATATTTTCCAGAAGAAAAAACGGCTTTTACCGGCAATCCTGTTCGGCAGGAAGTGCTCAATTTGGATCCGGACGCGGCCTATGAATATTTTAAGATGGAAAAAAATGTTCCCACGATTTTCGTAATAGGAGGATCGCAAGGGGCGCGAATTATCAATGAAACTTTGCTTTCGGTTCTGGCGGAGCTGGTCAAAAAATACCAGGTTATTCATCAGACCGGCTCAAAAAACTTTGACGACGTGTCCAAAGAGGCGGGTGTCATCCTTTCCGGCAGTCCTTTAAAAACTCGTTATTTGCCGATTGCTTATCTGGACGATGTGCAGATGAAAAGCGCCGCCGCCGCCGCCTCGCTAGTGGTGTCGCGGGCCGGTTCAACAATTTTCGAACTGGCGGCCTGGGGCGTGCCTTCCATCGTCATTCCTTTGCGCGAAGCGGCCGAGGATCATCAGACCAAAAACGCTTTCAATTACGCCAGAAGCGGCGCGGCTGTGGTGATAGAAGAAGTGAATTTGTCACCCCATGTCTTGCTTTCGGAGATTGACCGGCTTCTCGGCGACTCGGCGAAGCTCGCCCAAATGAAAACCGCCGCCAGGCAATTTGCCCGCCTCGACGCCGCCGATACGATTGCCCTTAAACTTTTGGAAATAGGTTTGTCGCATGAGGTCTGAATAATGCGGAACGGACGCGGACGCACAATATAAAAAAATCGCGGCCTTGTTCAAAAGGTCGCGAGCTCGGCAATCTGAAAAAAACCGCGACCGTATTTCATGTCGCGAACGAAAGGGCGCATTAGAGCGTTGGAAGGTTAAGAACCTCCGATTTCTTGGCGGCACCATTCGGAAGAATAATGTAATAGGTGGGAAGATAGCCCTTCTCGGGTTTGAAGCCGTACTCAAGGAAAACCTTGGTATCATCGGTTGCTTGTTGGATGGCATCTGCCTTCTCCTCTACATCATCGCCACAATCTCCAGAACTTTGTACTACGACCAATCCTTCCACTTTGTATCGGCAGATTCCATTCTGAGAAATGCCCCCATGCACATCGTCGATCTTGAATGCGATCTCAGGATCAAATCCTTCGCCGAAGTATAGGAACATACCCTTGGTGGGAAGAGCGGGAAAAGAAATTTCCCCCCTAAAACAGTGGTTTATTTCACCGATGCTCTTTTGTTTGCCCAGGATTTCCAAGTTACGGACTACATGAAGTTGGTAGAACAGTTCAATCTCAATTTTCACGACTTCCAGTCTGGCCAACCACTTGAGCACGCTCGTACTCCAAAGGTGCTTGTGTCGACAAGCGTTTATCACCTTTCTCTTGTTGAGAATGTTCAGCCTGTGGTAATGATAACATGATAAAAAAATTTGTCAAACCACTAAAGATTTGTTAAAATCTGTCATATGTTTGGCAAAAAAGTGGTTACTCGTTTTGCGCCGAGCCCGACCGGCTATTTGCATATGGGCGGGGTCAGGACATCGTTGTTCGCGTATCTTTTTTCCCGTCGCAATGGCGGTAAGTTTATTTTACGCATTGAAGATACCGACAAAGAGCGTTCGAAAAAAGAATTCGAAGAGGGTATTGTTGGTGGCTTAAAGTGGCTCGGTCTCTCATGGGATGAGTTTTTCCGGCAGTCGGATAGAGGAGCGGTGT
>JAGWZX010000097.1 GCA_018968805.1 Patescibacteria group bacterium
CGAATTTGCCTTTTCGTCCGCCCTGCGCTACACTCTCCCCCATATTATTCGCAACCTAGTGCCTAAAGCCTAGCGCCTAACGCCTGCTTTTATGTCTTTATTGGAATACAACGAAATCAAGGAGCGCAAGTATATTATTTACGAGAACGAACCGTATGAGGTTTTGTCGTCTCATGTTTTCCGCAAACAACAGCGCAAACCGGTGAACGCCACCAAACTCAAGAATCTGATTACCGGCAGCGTCAAAGAAATATCTTTCCACGTGTCGGAAAAAGTCGAGGAAGCCGAGATTGATTCAAAGGAAATCAAGTTCCTCTATGGCAACCGCGGCGAATACTGGTTTTGCGAACCAAACGACCCGTCCAAACGCTTTTCCCTGAAAGAAGAGGTAGTCGGTCCGGCGGGGAAATTTCTGAGAGCAAACACGGTCGTATCGCTACTGACTTTCAATGAGCGCCATGTCGGCATGAAATTGCCTATAAAAGTCGACCTCAAAGTTGTCGAGGCGCCACCGGCCGTCAAAGGTGATACCGCCAAAGGCGGCACGAAGCAGGTTAAATTGGAGACCGGCGCTTATATCAACGCTCCCCTGTTCATCAATGAAGGCGAGATTATTCGCGTTAATACTGAAACCGGAGAATACGTGGAGAGAGCTTAATACTTATATAAAGAACGGGCCGCATCGCCATAAGCGATGCGGCCCGTTCTCAATTTATAACTACGGCGTCACAAAAGGCAAAATGGCCATGATGCGGGCGCGCTTGATGGCTACAGCGAGCTTGCGCTGGTTTTTAGCGGTAACGCCGGTCTTCTTGCGACTAAGCAATCGGGCGTGCGGGTTGAGGAACTTTTTCAGAAGCTCAACGTCTTTGTAATCAATGTGTTTGATATTATTCTGCGAAAAAAAACACTGCTTATTGGCCATGGCTATTTGAATTTGGAAATTGAAATTAATAATTGAAAATTTCTAGAACGGTATATCCTCCGGATTAATTTCGTCAGTGGGATATTCAATGCCGCCTGATCCGGCGTCTTCGCCCTTCTTGCCTTTAGGCCCTCCTGATGACCCTTCGACCGACCCGGCTCCCCCGCCGAACCCTCCGCCGGCTTTGGGACCAAATTGGACGCGGTCGGCGACAATCTCGGTGCGATATTTCTTCTCATTGGTATTTTTGTCATCCCAACTTCTGGTCTGAATGCGGCCTTCCACCAAAACCGTCTGGCCTTTTTTCAAATATTGCCCGGCCGTTTCGGCCTGGCGGCCGAACACGACAATGTTGTGAAAATCGGCCTGTTCTTTTTTGTTGCCATCTTTGTCTTTCCAAACCCGATTAGTGGCGATGCCGAAACTGCAGACTTGCATGCCCGACGGCAGCGCCCGCATTTCCGGATCGCGCGTGAGATTGCCGATGATAATCGCTCTATTTAGAAACATATTATTATTCTACCACAAGCGCTTCGATAGTCTTGTCCATCTCCGCCTCCGACATAGCTGGCTTCATCGGATCACCCTTCTTGTCACCCATGCCCGGAATCGGTTTTTCTTCGCCGGAACGGAACACTGGCGGTTTTGGCACCCAAAGAGTGCTCTCCCGAACCGTCTTGATGACGATAAAACGCAGTATGTTCTCGTTGCCTTGAAGCGCCTTCTTCACGGCGAGGAGCGCCGCAGGTTCCATCTCAAATTTAATCCAACCAAAATAGGCCGTGTCAAACTTGAGATGACGGGCCCCGAGGACTTTGGTAATCGCGTAAGAAAGATGCTTCAGTTTTGGAAACTCTTCGGCAATCACCACTGCCCCGTGGGAGCCCAAAAGATCCGTGACGGCAGCCACTTCCCCGGCCAATTTCTCTTCCGGAATTGAAGAAACGATATGATAACCCAGTTCGTAGACGCGGTTGTCTGACTGGTCTTCTGTCACCTTATCGGATTCGGTCATGGGCTACAGCCTAACACAGCCGTCGTGCCGATGCAACATCGGCACGACGCGGCCGCGAAAAACGCTCTAAG
>JAGWZX010000010.1 GCA_018968805.1 Patescibacteria group bacterium
TCCATTGGAGTCCCGAAGTGAAAGTACCTCTTCACCTAACGGCAATAGAATCTTGCAGACCCGTTTAACGTCTGTCCGGCCGCATCCTTTTTTTATGCAGCGTCGCCCGACGCGCTTGTAGACACGATAACAATATACCGTGGCCGCAACGATAATTATCGTTGTAACGGCGCCAAGGATCAGGTAGAAGTCCATGGTTAACCTTTCTCTTGTTTTTCCCGAAGTAATTTTGCTGTTTTTAAATAGAGCAGTCAAGCGTGAATCTTTTGCGGTTTCGGTTATAATTGAGCGATGAGAAATATTTCCAACAAATTTTGGCTCGGTATCGCGGTTATCGTTATTCCGTTTCTCGGCCTGCCATCTTCATGGAAGACCTTTCTTTTCGTGATTACAGGCATTTGGTTGTGCGTTTCGGCTTTCAAAGATAAAACCGGCGAATCATTTTCCGCGTCAAGCAAGAGTTACGTCGACGAGGGCAGGGAAGTCAAATCTTTCAGCGAAAATCAGCCAAGCCGGTACGACACCTACTAAATCCGGCTGATTATCTTGACGACTTTACGAACACGTTTTCCAGTGTTGACAGATGGTTTTTAATGCTGTAATCTGTAACTCCAGGGTTACTGACGCAGGTGCGTTTGCGTACGCGCGTACGCTGCGCCTGCGTCAGAAGGGTTCTCCACAAAACGTAAAGTTATGCGTATATCGGAATCGCAGTCGGAGGCTATCAAGGCCTTCGGGAACCGTCAAAAACTCAAAGCGGCGGAGCGGCGCAAACTTGCCGCGGCCTTCGGCAAGATGGGCCGGGCACATGCCTGGCGTGTGGTCAAGGATTATGCGCACGGGTGGGTGAATGACGTCGGCGAGAGCTTTTTAGAGGTCATTCACGCCTGGCTCGTCCTTGGCGAGCGTTCGTTCGAGATTACCTTCCGAATTATCCGGGCGGTCAAGCTCGCGATTGACGACGGCCTCGACCACATCGGCGGCCTCATCAAGGAGGTAAAACGGTTCTTTCCTCGGCTCAGCCAGAAGTGGCTGGTCAGGAAGATAAATTTCGTCCGAGCCTTGCTTGGCGAAACCTTCGCCTTCGCGGCCTGACTGACAATTTCGTCCGTGTTTCCCCAAGTCTTCGGTACGTTGCCGAGGACTTTTCTTTTGTGTTGCGTTGCCGTCAATCCGCCGCGGCGGATTGACGGCAACGGCTTATTCGTATAACCTATAATTCCAGGTTACGGTGCGGACATTGATGAGTCCGTATCGAAGGGATCACCAATAATAAAGTCAGAAAATGGTCTTATGGCAAGAAGCCTAACCGTCGCGGATCAAGGTCCAGTAACCTTGGCGAAAGTTGAAGAAATGAGTCGGTCGAAGCGGTTGGAAATTCCCATCCCAACCGCCCGGAAGCTCGGACTCCATATTGTCGATGGGGTCGGTGGCATACCCTTGTTTATCGGCACGGAGGAGCAGTACCAAGCGAGTTTGGTCCACTACCCGCTTCTGGGCTTCGGTACCCGTCGCTAGGTCTGACTTGCGGTTTGGAGCGCTTTAATTTAGGGCGCTCTTTTTCTTGTCTATTTTTCGTGTTACAATGTTTTTGTAAGCCCATTATGCTCCACGACGACAACAAAGTAACCTATTTTGCCCAAACTGACTCCCGCAACAGGCGGGTACCCTTCGGCATCAAGCGCAAGGACCGTTCACGCCACATGTATGTCATCGGCAAGACCGGCATGGGCAAATCAACTCTTCTTGAAAATATGGCCATCCAGGACATAAGGAACGGCGAAGGCATGGCCTTTATTGATCCGCACGGCAAAACGGCCGAGTTACTCCTGGAATATATTCCGGCCGAACGTATCAAGGATGTTTTGTACTTCGCGCCGTTTGATATGGAGCATCCGATTTCTTTCAATGTCATGGAAGATGTCGGAGCGGACAGGCGCCACCTCGTGGTCAACGGCCTCATGTCCACTTTTGAAAAAATTTGGGTGGACGCTTGGAGTGCGCGCATGGCGTACATTTTGAACAACACTCTGCTGGCCCTTTTGGAATTTCCCGGCGCAACGCTCCTCGGCATCAACCGCATGCTTTCCGATAAGGAGTACCGCAAACAGGTGGTGGAAAATATCAAAGATCCGTCAGTACGGTCATTTTGGGTAGATGAATTCGGCAAGTACACCGACAAATACACCGCCGAAGCGACACCGGCCATTCAAAACAAGGTCGGCCAGTTTACCTCCAATCCGCTTATCAGGAACATTATCGGCCAGTCAAAATCCAGTTTTGACATCCGCAAGATGATGGACGAGCGCAAAATTATCATCATTAACCTGTCAAAAGGGCGGGTCGGAGAGGGCAATGCCAATCTTCTGGGTTCAATGCTTATTACAAAAATATATCTTGCGGCGATGTCTCGCGCCGATGTTTCGGAAATTGATTTGAATAAATTGCCGAATTTTTATCTGTACGTCGACGAGTTCCAGTCGTTCGCCAACAAATCGTTCGCGGACATTCTTTCCGAGGCGCGCAAGTACAAATTGAATCTCACCATTACCCATCAATATATTGAGCAAATGGAGGAAGAGGTGCGGGCGGCGGTGTTCGGCAACGTCGGCACGATGGTGACGTTTCGGGTCGGCGCGTTTGATGCCGAAGTTTTGGAAAAAGAGTTCGCGCCGCAATTTACGGTTGAAGATCTCGTTAACCTCGGCATATATCAGATTTATCTCAAACTTATGATTGACGGCGTCGGTTCCCAGCCGTTTTCGGCCACAACCTTGCCGCCAATCGAACGGCCGGCCGCGACCTGCCGCGACGAAGTCATTGCCGCTTCGCGGACGACGTTCGCCGCGCCGCGCGCGGTTGTGGAGGAGCGCATTTTCGCCTGGCATCAGCCGATTGTGCCTGCCCCGAAAACACCGAAAGCCCCCGCTGCCCAAAAGGCCTATCCTGATAAACCGGCACCGGCCGCCGCCGTTCCTGTTACTGTTCCCGTTCGAGAAAATTTGCCAAAAAGCGCGGCGCCCTTGCCGCTTTCCGCTATCATGTCTTCGGCGCGGGGAAACAGCGAGAAGGAAGTCCGGGCCGCTAACGTTCCGGCGGCCGCTCCGTCCACTCGGATGTCGCTTCAGGAATTAAAAGCGAGTAATCCGGGGAAAAAGAATAAAGCCGCGGAACAGCAGAATGTCACGGAATTGCGCAAAGCCCTGTCCAAACTGCTTTCTGACGCCGGTAAAACACCGCCAGAAGGGGTACTTTCTGGCAATAATTCCTCTAAAACTTCTGAGAAATCCGCGGTTCGAGAAGATCCGAACCGATCACGCTATGCCGAGCCGAGTCAGCCGTCCAGTCAGACTAAAAAAACAACAGAAGTACCCGAAGACGTTTTACGAAAGATCCTTAAAGTTGAATGACAATAATAGAACGGATGCTGTTTACAAAAGGACGATATGTCGGGCCGCGCCGGCGGCTTTCGTTGCGCTGGCCGTTCATTGTGTTCGCTGCCTCGGTCTTATTCGCCAGTCCGTCCGTTTTCGCTCAAGTGGTTATTGATGAGGTCATGTACGATCTGCCCGGCGCCGATAACGGTGAAGAATGGTTGGAATTGCATAATACGGGCGGAAGCGCCGTTGATTTTGCCTACATAAACCAGTCATCGAGCAAACATTGGAAGATAACGGCTGACGGAACCGCTTATGGCATCAAGCCGTACAAAGGCGGAAGCATTCTTTCTCCGGGGGCGTTTGCGGTTGTCGCTCTCAATCCGGAAGAGAGTTCTTGGTCAGATTTTAACGGCATTCTTTTTGATTTATCCGCTTCATCGCTAAAAGACAAAGGCAGTGTGTTGTCTTTGGTTGCGCCCGACGGCACGGTGTTTGATACTTTCGATTATGCATCTTTTGCCGCGGCTAAGATTGCCGGGGGAGACGGTAATTCGCTCCAAAATATTGACGGTGTGTGGAAAGCGTCTGCGCCAACGCCCGGCCTAGCCAATCATAGCGATGCGAATGATGACGTTTCGGCGGTGCAAGACACTGCTGGTGCCGATGGTACCGCCGCAACAAGCACAACTGTGTCAACCGGCGCCTCTGCTTCCGCCGGGGTTTTAGATCGGGGCAATACGACCAACTGGCCTGTCGATCCGCAACTTTTGGCCAGGATAACCGGGCCGGCACTGGCGCTTGCCGGGGTTGATACGCGCCTTGCCGGAGAAGGATTGGGTTTGGATAAAAAGCCTCTCGATAACGCGCGTTTCAGCTGGAATTTTGGCGATGGCGCCACCAAGGAAGGGGAATCCGTTTCGCATGTTTATAATTTTCCGGGCGAATACGTGGTTATCCTCACCGTCGTGTCCGGCAAGTTCAGCGCGACCGATCGTTTGCGTCTTTCCATAATTGCCGCCGATCTTTCCATTGATGCCGTAGTGCCTGGTTCGGACGGCAAAATTGAGATTATGAATAAAACAAAACAAGAACTTGATCTCTCTCTTTGGCGGGTGCAAAGCGGATCGTCTTTTTTTGCCATACCCGAGAACACCAAAATCGTGCCGCAAGGCAAGTTGCCGCTCGCGGCGGGCGTGTTGGGATTTCCCGTGGCAGAAACAGCGAGCCTGTTTTATCCTAACGGCGTGTTGCTGTATAAATTTGAGAGGGGGAAGGAGGCGATGAGGCCGCTCCCCGAAACGAACAGCGTTGTTACGGCTACCGTTTCCACTGGCGTCTCGCGTCCGGCTATCGCTGTTCCGCGTTCGCGTTCAATTGAAAAAAGTTCTGCCGCGGAAGCGACTGCCACCGTTTCAACCATGGTTTCCGTTCCGGCTGATCAGACTGCCGCCGTCGCGCTGTCCGGCGACGCGCGCCCATCGCGCGGTTCCGAAGTTCCCTCGGCGCCCTGGTTATACGGCGCGGGCGGAATAGCGATTTTCGGTCTCGGCGCGTTCTTTCTTGGCGGCAAGCCGAAAATTCCAGCCGCCAAAAGTCCCGCAGACAAGTACACAATTGTGGAGGAAGAATGACGCATGCCAGAACTTTATGAAACGCATTCTAATTTTTTCTCTCGTTTATTATCCGCGTTTTATCGGCGGCGCTGAAGTCGCGGTGAAGGAAATTACCGACCGGCTCGGTGATGAATTTGTTTTTGACATGATCACGTTGCGCAAAAGCGCTTCGCGATTCGAGCGCCTCGGTGCGGTTAATGTTTATCGTGTCGGCTTCGGCTGGCGCGCCAGTGGTAATACGTTTCTCGCCCGCCACAAAGTTTACAAATATTTTTTTCCGTTCTTTGCCTTTTTCAAAGCGCTTGAATTGCATAGGCGAAATCATTATGACGTTATGTGGTCTATCATGGCGAATTATGCCGGTTTCGCAGCTCTTTTTTTTAAATTAATTCATCCGGGCGTGCCGTTCGTGCTGACTCTCCAAGAGGGCGATCCCATTCCTTACATCAAACAGCGGGTTGGAATTTTTTACCCATTGTTCAGGCGGATTTTCACAAAAGCCGACAGCATCCAAGCCATTTCTAATTATCTGGCCGATTTCGCTCGGGAAATGGGCGCTCGGGCGCCGATTGTGGTGGTGCCGAATGGAGTGGACACAGAGAGGTTTAAATATCAAATAGCAAATAGCAAAAACGGGGAGATAAGGAAGAATTTAGGATGGAGTACGGAAGAAACAGTCTTGGTAACGGCATCACGGCTGGTGGAAAAAAACGCTGTCGGCGATATTATAGATGCCCTAGTCTTTTTGCCCGGTTCGGTCAAACTTTTAATTGCCGGCACGGGCATTCTTGAAAACAGTTTAAAGTTGCAAGTTGAAAGATTAAAGTTATCGGAAAGGGTGAGATTTTTAGGGTTTATTACGCACGATAAACTACCGGAATACTTGGCGGCCAGCGACATTTTCGTCCGTCCGTCGCGCTCGGAGGGTATGGGCAACGCGTTTGTTGAGGCGATGGCGGCAGGGCTCCCGGTAATCGCCACGCCGGTCGGCGGCATTCCCGATTTTTTGCGCGACGGCGAAACAGGTTTATTTTGCGAGGTCGGCAATCCCAAAAGCATCGCCCAGAAAGTGGAAAAGCTTACAAAGGACAAAGAATCCCGCGACTATATAGTTCGCAACGCCGAGGCGTTAGTTCGTGAGCATTACGATTGGGCGATGATCGCCGCGCGCATGCGCGCGGAAATCTTTCAATTTTAAAAGGTTTATGGACAAGGCGCATTCATCACTGCATATTCTCGTCGCCACCGGAATTTATCCGCCGGATATCGGGGGACCCTCGCAGTATGCCAAGAATTTGGAGGCGGTTTGGCGCGCGGAAGGCCACCTTGTGGCGGTAAAGTTTTTCCGGTTTGAGCGGCGTTTGCCCGCCGGTCTTCGCCATGTCTGGTATTTTTTAAAAATCCTGCCCGCGGCGGCTCGCGCCGATATCGTGTTCGCTCTCGACACTTTCAGCGCGGCTGTGCCGGCCGCTCTCGCGGCGCGTTTGTTCGGCAAGCCGCTTATCGTCCGTGTCGGCGGCGATTTTTTGTGGGAGGGGTATGTTGAACGCACCAATGATTTGGTTTTACTCCGTAATTTTTATGAATCAAGCCTGGCGAAATTATCCGGCAAAGAGCGGCTGATTTTCCGGTTGACGCGATTTGTAATGAGGCAGGCTTCGGCAATCGTCTTCAGCACGATTTGGCAGAAGGCCATCTGGCAGGAGCCGTACCGCCTGACAAGCGGGAAAATTTTTGTCGTGGAAAATTATTACGGCCCCAAGGAAAAATCTTTTCCACCCGCCAAAAAGAATTTTTTGGCCGGTACCAGGCCGTTAAAATGGAAAAATCAGGCGCGGCTCAAAGAGGCGTTCAGTGTGGCTATGGAGAAAGAAGACAAGCTTGAGTATGATAATACAACGACTCCGTTCGATGCGTTTATGGATAAATTGGCCCGTTCATACGCCGTGATTTTGCCGTCGCTTGGCGACGTCAGCCCCAATCTTATTCTTGACGCTATTCGCCACGACAAACCGTTTATCTTGACGCGCGAAACAGGCTTGTATGAACGGGTCAAATCTTGCGCTTTGTTTGTTGATCCGGAAAGCGTGACTGACATTGCCGAAAAAATCCTCCGGCTGTCATTGCCGGAGCACTATGCCGAACAAAAGAAAAAAATTGAAGCGTTTATTTTTAAACACAGCTGGCAGGAAATTGCCGCAGAATTATTGGCGATATTTGATAAGGCGCGATGAAAGTCATAATGATTTCCACAGACCGAAAGATTTTTGAAGAGGGAAGCGCGGTACGAGCGCGGATGATTGAGTACGCACCGCTTTTTGATGAATTGGATGTCATTGTGTTTTGCCGCCGCGATCTTAAAGCCAAAAGCTTTCAGATCGCGGCCAATTGCCGGATTTACCCTACCAACTCATGGAGCCGCTGGTTTTATGTCCGGGACGCCGTTCGCCTGGGCAAAAAGATAGCTAAAAATTCGGCGATTAAGATTGCGCGTGCCGGAAACAACACGGTCGTTTCCGGCCAAGACCCTTTTGAATGCGGCCTGGCCGCCGCGCGTTTAGCGCGGCGGCTCAATGCCCGTCTTCACATCCAGATCCACACTGACTTTCTAAATCATTATTTCGCGCGATTGTCGTTTTTGAACCGCCTGCGGGTGCACATCGCTCGGCAGGTACTTCCAAAAGCCGACGCCATCCGGGTCGTCTCGAACCGCATCGCCTCTTCTCTCCTAAAAGCTAAAAGCTATAAGCTAAAAGCTTCCCCGGTAGTTTTGCCTATTTTCACCGACATTGAAAAATTTTCCGAAGCGGTGCCGGCGGTTGATCTAAAAAAGAAATATCCGCACTGGGATTTTATAATGCTTGCGGTCGGAAGGCTGGCGAAAGAAAAAAGTTTTGATTCAGCTTTGGACGTGTTGCGGAAGGTGCGGGGGAGATACCCTAAAGTCGGCCTGGTTATCGTCGGTTCCGGTCCGGAAGCGATCCGCCTGAAATCCAAAGCCCGTCGTCTTGGTTTGGCTGGTTTTGTTTCTTTCGAGCCGTGGCAAAGTGATTTGCCTTCTTATTACAAGACCGCCAATCTGCTTTTATGCACGTCCAGATACGAAGGATTCGGTCTTGTCCTTTTGGAAGCGGCAGCCTGTGGATTGCCGGCGGTTTCAACCGATGTCGGCATCGCTCCCGATCTTTTGGTACACAAAGGCCACTCGTTCGTTTGTCCGGTGGGCGACAGCGCTTGTCTGGCGCAAAAAGTCATCGGACTCATTGAAGATAATCAACTGCGCGCCTTCTTCGCTTCCCAGATTACCTCCTACGCAGTTTCGCCGTGGCGGATGAGCAAGGAGGAATATTTGCGCCGTTACAAGGTTATGTTTGAGGCCGCCTTTGCAATTAATGATAATCATGTACAATAGCCCACTATGAATACGAAGAAGATTCACGCAAAGAAAATTAGCGGCGCTAATCCGTTGATCGGTTTTATCGGCCAAGGATTCGTCGGCAAGGCTTACGCCGATGATTTTGAACGCCGCGGCCACAATATCGTGCGCTATTCGCTGGAGGCGCCTTACCGAGCCAATAAAGAAAAAATCAAAGACTGCGACATCGTATTTATCGCTGTGCCGACGCCGACTACGGAAAATAAATTTGACGACAGTATCGTGCGGGAAGCGGTTTCATTGGTCGGTAAAGGTAAAATTGCCGTGATCAAGTCAACCGTCGTGCCCGGCACGACTGTGTCTATCCAAAAGCAGTATCCGAACGTGTTTGTCGTGCACTCTCCGGAATTTTTACGCGAAGCGCGGGCGGCTTATGACGCCGGCCATCCCGACAGGAACATTATCGGCGTACCGATCCGTTCGGCCGCTTATGAGAAAAAAGCCAAAGAAGTGCTCGCGGTGCTTCCTTTCGCGCCGTTTCGGCTGATTTGCGATGTCAATGCCGCTGAATTGGTAAAGTACGCGGGCAACGTTTTCCTTTACCTCAAGGTCCTTCTGGCCAACTTATTTTATGATGCCGCCTCTGAACTCGGCATTGATTGGGATGTGGTGCGCAAAGCGGTGGCGGCCGACCCGCGCATCGGAGCGTCTCATTTAGCCGCGCTTGATCAAAAAGGCCGCGGCGCCGGCGGGCATTGCTTCATCAAGGATTTCGCCGCTTTTGCCGAAGTGTACAAAGAAACAGTGGGGGACCGTTTTGGCGCAGCTCTTTTAAACAGTCTGCGCGACAAGAACGGACAGTTGCTTGTCAGCACGAAAAAAGATCTTGATTTGCTTGCCGGCGTGTACGGCGCGGATTTCCTGAAACGTTTTCGCCAAAAGTAACAAGGCATGTTTGACCGTTTCTACCACAACGCCCTTTCCAGACTCCGGTCGCTTCACCCGTCTTTCTACGAGCGCGTTTTTTCTTATCGCAGAGTCGTTAAATACATCATGGCTGGCGGCACGGCGGCGGCGGCTGATTTGGCGATCCTATACGCACTGAATGAATGGTTCGGTCTCTGGTATCTGGCCGCCGCCGTGCTCGCGTTTGCCGTTGCCTTCGGAGTGAGTTTTACGTTGCAAAAATTTTGGACTTTTCGCGATCAATCGCGAGAACGGATTCACGCTCAAGCGACCGCCTACTTTTTAGTTTCGGTGGGTAATCTCATCGTGAACACGATCATGATATATGTTTTTGTCGAGTATTTTCATCTTTACGTGATTGTCGCTCAAATTATCGCCGGTATCCTGATCGCGATTTCCAGTTTTTTCATATATCGGCATTTTATTTTTAATCGTAATCCGGAAAGCGCGGCTGCGGTTTCCTCTGTCGCTCATCCGCGGTGCGTCGGATATTCCGTGGCGCTCGCGTTAATCACGTTGGCGCTCTACCTGCCGTTCTTCTTCTATTTCCAGAGCTTGGCTGGACAGCAAATAACATCCGGCGAAAATCCGCGTTTCGTCCTGCCGGTGTACGGTTCCGATTCTGAAGGCTACGTGCGCATAGCTGATAATGTTTTGTTCAATCACGCCTTTTCGGAAGCTTCCGCTCCGCCATATGCGCCGGACACTTTCCGCACCCCTGGTTATCCCGCGCTTTTGGCCGGTTTTAAGGGAGTTTTCGGTTCTTATGAGTTTTTCCCTTTGTTGCAAATCGTTTTTACCGCCGTGAGTGCCGTTCTTATTTTTAAGATGGGAGAGCGGCTTTGGAGCGCGGCCGCGGCTTTCTCCGCAGCCGCGCTCTTCGTCATGGATCCGACCACGCTGTTCCATTCCATGATTCTCATGTCTGACGTCACGTATGTGTTTTTGCTGCTCGCCGCTGTGTACGCGTTGTTCTTCTCGTTTTGGCGTTCGCCGGTGGCAATAATGTCAGTCGGGGGAGTGTTGCTCGGCCTGTCGACTCTGGTCCGGCCTATTTCCATGTTTCTCGTTGTTTTGCTCCCGCTTTTTTTGTTGTGGCAAAAACGACGTCAGTGGCGAGTCGCGCATTTATCGCTCGCCGTCGTTGTTTTTGTCGGAGCCTATGCCGCGGTGGTTATGCCGTGGGTCATTCGCAAC
>JAGWZX010000011.1 GCA_018968805.1 Patescibacteria group bacterium
CAACCGGGAGTCCTTTCTTTTGCTACCTCGCGATGCGGGGATGAGTAAAGATAAGTTCAACCAACAAGATGGAGAAACGTAACATGAATACAGTAAATACAGTTTGGCGCAATGCGTTTATTTTCAAAAGAATGACCTCGGAGGCTGTAAATGCGGGAGCACAGGCATTCGCCGACGGTAAGGATCTCGCAGATAATCCGTACAATATCAAGACCGCTGATCGCCTCCATTACGCTTGGCGTACCGGTTTTATTGGTGCCATGAAATTGCGCCATCTCGAGGTGGGGTCGGGAAGCCACTGAGTTGGCGCGCTACGGATTCTGTCTGTCACCGCTCTTTCGGGAGCGGTTTTATTTTGCAACGACTATTTAACCCCTAGGAGCTTGCGCAGTTTCGGTTCGTTAAAACCGACAACTATGTTTCCGTCAATATCTATGACCGGCACGCCCATCTGGCCGCTTTTCAGAACCATCTCCTTGCGAGCGGCTAAATCGGCGGCCGCGTTTTTGTCGGTGTAAGCGATATTGTTGGCCTTAAAAAAATCTTTAGCCATGTGGCAGAAGTGGCAAGCCGGCGTGGAGTAAATAATTACGCTCATGGGAGGTTTTATTTATTGCGGTTAATTGGTAGAATTATACATATGTTATCGCCGGCGTCAAAAATTTAAAACCATGCGACATTTCAAAAATATCAACGAATGGAAAGAAACGGAATACAAACATGTTTTCTTTGACATGGACGGCACAGTGACCCGCGCCAAATCGCTTATTACGCCGGAAATGACGGAAGCTCTCTTGATTCTCAAGAAAAAACACGACGTTATTATCGTTTCCGGCCAAACACGGCAGGACATCGCTAGACAGACTAAGAATTTCCCTTCGTATTATCTTTGTCAAAACGGGAATCACGCTCTTGACGCGGTTTCCGGAAAAGAATTTTGGAAAAACGAACTCTCCGACGTGCAGAAAGCCGAAATCATGGGCCATATCCATTCTTTACCGCGCACCTGGCCGGTTAAAGACGAAAACGATTTGATTGAAGGTCGCGGTTCGCAGATTTCCTACTCGCTTCTCGGCCATCATGAGGACGTTGCCAAAAAAGAAGCATTCGATCCTGATTGTAAAAAGCGGGAGACAATGCTTCTTGAACATCCGCTCGTTTCCGAAACGGTGGAAGTGAAAATCGGCGGAACGACCACGTTTGATTATTTTGAAAAAGGCAAGAACAAAGGGCGCAATGTCACGCGATTCGCAAAGCTCATGGGTTGGCGTTTGGAGGACTGCGTTTATATCGGCGACCGGCTTTTCCCGGGCGGCAACGATGACACCGTGCTTGGCGTATGCGATACATTGCAAGTTTCCGGGCCGGATGATACGTTCGTTGCGGTGAAGAAAATCATTTAACATGAGCTACGCCGAACAAATCGCCGGATTTTTCAAAGGGGAGATTCGCGGAGACGACGCGGCGCTTGACGCGGCCAGCCGCGATGCCAGCTTGTTTGAGGTCAGGCCGTCGCTGGTGGTTTCGCCGCGCGATACGGAAGATGTAAAGGCGCTCGTAAAGTTCGCGGCAAAGCGAAAAGAGGCGGGGGAGGACATTTCGCTCACGGCGCGTTCGGCCGGCACGGACATGAGCGGCGGGCCGCTCTCGCAAGGCATAGTTGTCGATTTTTTGAAGCATTTTAAACGCATCATAGACATTTCAGGAATGCAGGCGACCGTTCAACCCGGCGTTTATTATCGTGATTTTGAAAAAGAAACTCTCGCTCACGACCTGCTCTTGCCGTCGTATCCGGCTTCGCGCGATTTGTGCACCTTGGGCGGTATGGTGGCCAATAATTCCGGAGGCGAGAAGACGCTTACATACGGCAAAACTGAGAAATACGTGCGGAAGATCAAAGTGGTTTTGTCGGACGGTGAAGAATACGAAGTTCGCGCTCTAACGATGCGCGAACTTGCCGAAGTAAGCCGGAGAAAAAATCTGTTCGGTGAAATCCATAGGAAAATGTTTGAGTTGATTAGCGGCCATTACGAAGAAATTAGCGCCGCCAAACCGAATGTCACGAAAAATTCCGCCGGTTATTATTTATGGAACGTTTATGACAAGGAGAAAGGAATTTTTGATCTGACCAAGATTATTGTCGGTTCGCAAGGCACGCTGGGTTTGATTACCGAAGCGACTGTATCATTGGTAACGCCGAAAAAACACTCCTCGCTCCTGATAGCGTTTCTCCCGACCTTAAAACCGCTCGCTTCCGTAACGGATGCGGTGCTGAAATTCAATCCGGAAAGTTTTGAATCTTTTGACGACCACACTCTTAAAGTGGCCCTGAAACTTTTTCCGGCTATCGTCAAAAAATTGAACGGCACTCTGTTCAGCCTGGCTTTTCAGTTTCTGCCGGAATTTTGGATGGTGGCGACCGGCGGCGTGCCAAAACTTATTTTAATCGCGGAATTCACCGATGACACGGAGGAGGCCGCGGCCGCCCGGGCGGCCGCGGCCCGCGAAGCCCTCAATCCCTTTCATCTTAAAACCAAAATCGCCAAAAATGACGCCGAGGCTAAAAAATATTGGACTTTCCGCCGCGAGAGTTTCAATCTTTTGCGGGAGCATCTGAGCAATCTGCGCACCGCGCCGTTTATTGACGACTTCGTCATCCGCCATGAGGATATGGCAACGTTTCTGCCGCGTCTTGACGCGATTCTGTCGCGCTACAAACTTATTTACACCATTGCCGGCCACGTCGGCGACGGCAATTTCCACATAATTCCATTGATGGATCTGCGCGACCGAAAAAATGTCGTTATTATGCGCCAGTTAGCCGATCAGGTTTATCGTCTCGTATTAGATTTTCGCGGCACTATCACGGGCGAGCACAATGACGGCATTATTCGCACGCCTTATCTTCCGATGATGTATCCACCCGTCATTATTAAGCTGTTTGAAGAAACTAAGCGCGTTTTTGATCCTTTGAATATTTTCAACCCAGGCAAGAAGGTTGGCATAGATAAAGAATATCCTTGGCGGCATATCAGCAGGACTTAAACACGGAAGCGGCTAAAGTAATTTTCGCACATACCCTAATGAGACTTACAACCTCGGTGTTCTTGACCAGCGGCGACCGAGTTCTTCTGGCCATGAAAAAACGCGGTTTCGGCGCGGGTAAATGGAATGGCGTAGGCGGCAAGGTGCAGGCGGGGGAGAACATCCTAGACGCCGCCCGGCGCGAGGCGAAAGAAGAAATAGGAGTCGAGGTCGGTTTTTCCGGTTTAAGGCAACAGGCAGTTTTAAATTTTGAATTCAAAAGTCCTATGAAGTCGGATTGGAACCAGTCATGCCATGTGTTTGTTGCGGATGTCTGGCGTGGCAAACCGAAAGAATCCGAAGAGATGCGGCCGGAATGGTTTCCTGTTGAGACATTGCCGTTTGAACAAATGTGGGCAGATGACCCTGTGTGGTTGCCGCTTGTATTGGCGGGGGGAATCATTTGAAGCGTCGTTCAGCTTCAATGAAGACGGCTCTACTGTAATTTCCCACACAATCAAGAAAAAAAGATTTAATGGCGCGCGAAAGGTTCCCGTATAGGCACCTCTTTAATGATCTCGAGGATTTCGTTATTGTCGTCGGTGATGGTGTACAGGCTCATTTCCAATTCATCAATCGCGTGGTGTTTTTCGTGCATGAACGTCGCGATGAATTTTTGCAATTCACCCCAGTAATCTTTCCCGACAAGGATAATGGGAACGCGGCGGATTTTGCGCGTTTGAATGAGCGTCAGAATTTCAAACAGTTCGTCAAAAGTGCCGAATCCGCCCGGGAAAAAGAGATAGGCCTCGGCGGCGAAAGAAAGGGCGGTTTTGCGCACAAAGAAATAATCAAATTCCATTGATTCGGTGGTGAAAGAGTTTAAAGGCTGATGCGCCGGCAAGCGAATGTTCAAGCCCACTGAAGTTTTTCCGGCCTCAAACGCTCCGCGATTTGCCGCTTCCATAATGCCCCCTCCGCCGCCGGTAATAACTGTATAGCCGGCGAGTGCGACTTTTTTTGCCAGTTCCCGCGCCTTTTCATAATGATTATTGCCGGGCGAAAGACGGGCAGAGCCGAAAAAGCTCACCGATTTTTTGAACTGATTGATGAATTCAAAAGCGCGGGTGAATTCATGGTCAATACGGTGAACCCGGGCATGAATAATCCGGTGGATTTCTTCTCTGGAAATGGGTCCCGGCAACGGTTCGCCAACGTGATTGCCGGTAATGTGATTAGATTCCATGCGAAATAAATTGTTACATTTAACATTGTACGGCAAGAGAAATATTTTGCAAAGTTTTTCCTTCGCGTTATAATTTTAAGATATTAATAAACATACACACATGGCTAATCTCACTAGAAACGAGGGTATTGCGGTGGGTGTTGCGCTTGTTGTTGTTCTCGGCGCGCTTTTTTTCGGCAGTTATGTTTTTCGGGGCGGGTCCGCTGCTCCCGCTCAAACAACCAATGGACCGTCTATGGCGGGAAACGCGAATAACGGCGGGTCATCGGGACTTCTTATCCAAGACGTCAAACCCGGCGCAGGCGCGTCGGTTAAGGCCGGAGACACCGTATCCGTTAATTATGTCGGCGCGTTGCCAGACGGCACTGTTTTTGACAGCTCAAGCGCTCACGGAGGACAGCCGTTGACCTTTACCGTCGGAAGCGGTCAACTTATCAAAGGATTTGATGAGGGAGTGATCGGCATGCAGGTTGGTGGCGAGCGCAAGATCACTATTCCTCCAGACCTTGGATACGGCGCGCAGGCTGTCGGACCGATTCCGGCGAATTCCACGCTGGTATTTGATATCACGCTTGTGAAGATTGGCCAGTAAATTGTCAGATTTTTCTTGCCAAGCACCCCCAAAGAGGGGGTGCTTGTTTTTGTAACGTATCACGTTGACATTTGTTATATTGAACGGCAAACTTACGCGGGTTTTGACATAAAACAAGCCTCTTTTTCTCTTCGCGTTCACGCGAATGGCCGCGCGCGGTGATGAGGAGGGTTGTTGGATTACCAGCACGTGTCCGCTTGTCCGCGGATGCGCTCACCCTTTTCAATGATTACCGCGATGAGAATTTTGCGGGCAATCGGATTAGGGCTGCTGATAATCATTTCGCAGCTCTTAGTTCCTCGGGTTTTTCACAGCGTCGAGGACGCAGTGGTTGAGACTTTTGATACGGCCGCGGTGATCATGAGTACCGCCCGCAATTCCGTAGAACACGGCCTCCCGCCGCCCTCTCGCCTGTGACAAGACCAAAGCCGTCACCATCGCGTGACGGCTTTGTTGTTTTTGGGAGCAATCTTTTGTTATGCTAAGGATCATGGTTCGCGCGATTGAATTTAAAATTGAGAAAAAAATGCCGCGCGGCCGGCTCGGCCGCGCGGCAACCCTCGCGACTCCGCACGGTATCATTGAAACGCCGGCTTTTGTTGCAGTGGGTACCAAAGCGACGATCAAGGCGCTCTCGCCTGAACAAGTGAAAGAGTTGGGAGCGCAGGTCGTGCTGGCCAATACTTACCATCTTTATCTTGAACCGGGCGAGGAGGTGGTAAAAAAATCCGGCGGTTTGAGCAAATTCATGAATTGGCCCGGACCGACAATGACCGATTCGGGAGGTTTCCAGGTTTTTTCGCTTGGTGCCGCGTTCGGACGGAAAGGCTTGAACAAGTTGGCAAAAACCAAGGAAAAAAACGCCTCCGAAGAAAAAGTTGAATATGCTGTGGCGGGCGACGATTCGACAACACGGGCTTTTGCCAAAATTGACGATGACGGCGTAACTTTCCGTTCCGTAATTGACGGCTCGGAACACCGTTTTACGCCGGAACGCTCGATGGAAATCCAGCACGCAATCGGCGCCGACATGATTTTTGCTTTTGACGAATGCACTTCGCCGGAGGCGCCGTATGAATATCAGAAAGTTGCTTTGGCGCGCACGCATGAGTGGGCAAAAAGATCCCTAATTGCCCATAAAGAACTAAACACTAAACGCTTAACCCCAAACGCTCTCTTCGGCATCGTCCAGGGCGGCCGTTTTGCCGATTTGCGCGAAGAGAGCGCGCGAACGATAGGAAGCATGGATTTTGCCGGATTCGGCATCGGCGGCTCGTTTGACAAAGACGACATTGCCGCTTCGGTCGGTTTGGTCAATAAAATTCTTCCCGAAGAAAAACCGCGGCATCTTTTGGGCATCGGCGCGCCGGAGGATTTGGTGCTGGCGGTTGAAAATGGCTGCGACCTTTTTGATTGCGTGGCGCCGACCCGTTTGGCCAGAAACGGCACTCTGTATGCCGAAAAGGGAAGGATTAACATCCTAAACGCAAAATTCAAGAACGATTTCAATCCCATTGATTCAAATTGCGCCTGTTACGCCTGCCGCAATTACACCAGAGCTTACCTTTCTCATCTCTTCCGCGCCAAGGAAATGTTCGCCGCCACGCTCGCTTCAATCCACAATCTGTACTTCGTCGTCAATTTCGTCAAAAAAATGCGTAGCGCCATTCTCGACGGCACCTTCGACGATTTCAAAGCAAGCATTTCTTTTTATAAATAGTACGATATATCGTACTAAATCGTTTTCTTACTATATATCGTAAGAAAAGAAAAAGCGCCAAAAAATTAGGCGCTTGGCCGGAACGGCTCATCGCTTTCTCACAGAGGCACAAAGACACTCAACGGGTTCAAAGTCAGCTCCGAACATTTCCGCCACGGCGCATGTCTCCTTTTTTCTTTCAGCCGACCTGTAAAGTTCTGCTCCGATTTGCCTCAAGTCGTGTTTGAGGGCAGATGATGTGACGCTCTCCGGATCATACTCGTAATCTTTGACGAGATGTTGAACCAAAACGAGCAATTGTTCGTTCATATTCCAATCTTTCGTTTGAGTTTCTCAACCTAATAGTATAAGCTTCCCAATAAATGTCAATTTTTAAATTAAAAAGTCCGTACAAACCTGCAGGCGACCAGCCCAAAGCGATTGCCGCGCTTGTGGACGGATTGGAAAAGGGCGAGCGGTATCAAACTTTGCTTGGCGTTACCGGTAGCGGCAAAACTTTCACGATGGCCAATGTTATTGCCGCGGCCCAAAAGCCGACCCTAGTTATCGCTCACAATAAAACTTTGGCGGCACAATTAGCGCAAGAATACCGCGAATTTTTTCCGGAAAACGCCGTGCATTATTTTGTGTCCTACTATGATTTTTACCAGCCGGAGGCCTATATGCCGATTACCGACACCTATATTGAAAAAGAAGCGGAAATCAACGAGGAAATCGATCGCTTGCGCCACGCTTCAACCCAAGCTCTTTTGACACGCCACGATGTCATTATCGTCGCTTCCGTGTCTTGTATTTACGGTTTGGGCAGTCCGGAAGAATATCAAAAAGTGAATATCAAAATTGAAAAAGGAATGGCGATTTCAAGGGGCGATTTTTTGCGTACGCTCATCGGTATCCATTTTGAGCGCACCAATGCCGATCTGTTTCCCGGTCAGTTTAGAGCTATCGGCAATGCCGTGGAAATAATGCCGGTCAATGAAAAAATTATTTATCGCATCGCTATTGCCGGTGAAGCAGTGGAAAATATCAGCGTTATTGACGCTGTTTCGCGCGTCCATATTCGCGACGAGCAGGTTTTCTTTCTGTTTCCGGCCAAGCATTTCATTACCGACAGTGAACAAGTCAAAACCGCGATTAAAACCATCAAGTCAGAATTGGCCGAGCAACTGAAATATTTTGAAAAATCCGGCAAACCGCTTGAAGCGGAGCGGCTCAAACGGCGCACCAGCTACGACCTGGCCTTGATTCGCGAAGTCGGTTATTGCAGTGGCATAGAGAATTATTCGCGCCATTTTTCCGGCAAACTGCCCGGCGAACCGCCTGATACTTTGCTTTCTTATTTTCCTCATTTGCCCGATGGCAGTCCGGATTTTTTGACCGTGATCGACGAATCGCACGTAACCGTGCCCCAACTTTCCGGCATGTACGCGGGCGACTCTTCGCGCAAGCAGACTCTTGTGGAGTTCGGTTTCAGATTGCCATCCGCCAAAGACAACCGACCTCTTAAGTTTAATGAATTTGAAGAACGAGTGGGGCAAGTCGTATACACTTCGGCCACACTCGGGTCCTATGAATTGAAGAACAGCGCGCGGGTTGTAGAACAGGTGATTCGGCCGACCGGTTTGGTTGACCCGGAGGTGATGATTCGGCCGATCGTAGCGCGAGATAAAAGTTATCCCGGGCAAATTCTTGATTTTATTGCCGAGGCGGAAAAAACCATTAAAGGCGGCGGTCGGGTAATAGCCACGACCTTGACCAAAAAAATGGCCGAGGATTTGAGCGTGTTTCTTAAAGAAAAAGGCATCAAAGCGGAATATTTGCATAGCGATATCAAAACGATTGAACGAATTGAGATTCTTACGAAATTCCGGAGCGGCGATTTTGACTGCCTGGTTGGCGTAAACCTGCTTCGCGAAGGTCTGGATTTGCCGGAAGTGGAACTAATAGGGATTTTAGACGCTGATAAAGAAGGGTTTTTGCGGAGCGATACGTCACTTATCCAGATTATCGGGCGCGCCGCCCGAAACGTGAAGGGGCGGGTGATTTTGTACGCCGACGTTTTGACCGGTTCCATTGGGCGGGCGATGGGGGAAACGAACCGGCGGCGCGCCCTCCAAATCGCCTACAATAAAGAGCATGGCATTACGCCGAAAACCATTGTCAAAAAAATTCGCGACATTACCGCCGAATTGGATTTGCACAAGAAAACGGTGCGGGCGCTGGTCAATCTTGATTTGGCCGGGCAACCCAAGGACTTAAAACGGATCATTCGCGACAAGGAACGCCAGATAAACGCCGCAGTAAAAATTTTGGATTTTGAATCGGCGGCGCTTTTGCGCGATGAAATAAAATCTTTGAAAGAAGAACTGGATAGAAGAGGAAATAATACGGGTTGATTTTTTCAGTTACCTGACTGGCGCGTACGCGCCAGTCAGGTAACTTAAAAACTTTTTTCCTTGATGTGTCATAAATATACCGCTACATTAAACAGGACAAAATCTCCGCGCGTTAAGCCACGCTTTTTATTTTTAACCTCCCGTGTTATCATCGCAATATAACCCTATGGCCAAGCCGTAGGGCGTGATTCGTTTAATTAGCATGATTAAAAAAGAAAGAGAAGAAATCGTCGTAAAAGGGGCGCGTACCCACAATCTTAAAGACGTCACGGTCACGATGCCGCGCAATAAAATGATCGTGTTCACCGGTCTTTCAGGGTCCGGCAAATCGTCACTCGCGTTTGACACTATTTTCGCCGAAGGCCAGCGCCGATATGTCGAGTCGTTGTCGGCTTATGCCCGGCAGTTTTTGCATGTGATGCAAAAGCCCGATGTGGACGAAATCACAGGCCTATCGCCGGCCATCTCCATTGACCAGAAATCCCACTCCAACAATCCGCGTTCAACGGTAGCCACCATTACCGAAATTTACGATTATCTGCGCATTCTTTACGCGCGCGTGGGAGTGCCGTACTGCTTGATATGCGACCGGCCGATAAAAAAACTTTCGCATGAAGAAATCATCGCCACCATTATCGAGTCGGTTGAGAAAACCGATCAAAAACTTCCGGAAAAAGTCATGGGTGTTCCGGTGAACAAGGATAAAGTCAAGCTGTACGCGCCTCTCGTGGTCGGCCGAAAAGGGGAGTACTATCAGCTTTTGTATGATTTGTTGGGAAAAGGTTATAGCGAGGTTTTGATTGACGGAGCGATCAATAAACTGCGCGAACAAATTATTTTGGATAAGAACAAGAAGCACAGCATCGATGTTTTAGTGGACGAATTTTTTGTCACTGAATTGCGCTCTGTCGGCAGGAAAGACGTTTCTGTTCGCGAGCGCCTGTCGGAGGCGGTTGAACGCGCTCTCACCGAATCGCACGGTCTAATCAAAATCAAAAATGGCGATGCTGAACGGCTTATATCGGCCAAATTCATGTGTCCTTACGACGGTTTTTCTTATCCGGAAATTGAGCCGCGATTGTTCTCGTTCAATTCTCCCTACGGCGCCTGCCCCGAATGCAACGGCCTCGGAGTCCGGCAGTTTTTCAGCGACGAAAACTGTCCGACATGCAACGGCGCGCGCCTCCGTCCCGAATCCCTGCATGTTTATTTGGCGCGCAATAACGAACGCGGGGAAAAAGGTAAAAATATCGTTGAGCTGACGGATCTTTCTATTGCTGACACTCGGCTTTTTTTCAAAAATTTGCGGCTTTCCGCAACGGAGCGTGAAATCGCCAAGGTGGTATTAAAAGAAATTGAAGCGCGGTTGGATTTCATGATTAATG
>JAGWZX010000098.1 GCA_018968805.1 Patescibacteria group bacterium
GCCCGCGGCCACACCAGCCGTACCCGGCCACCACGAAAGCGGAACCGGCGATGAGCCGGTTGGTGGCGCGGATGATGCCGTCCATCGTTGACTGGCCGGTGCCGTAACGATTGTCAAAAAAATGCTTGGTCATCGCTTCGTTGACGGCCAGAATCGGGAAGCGCAGTTTCCCGGAGGCCGACAAGGACTTGAGACGAATAACGCCGGTGGTCGTTTCCTCGGTGCCGCAGATAATGTCCTTCAACTGCCCCTGCCGATTTTTGTGAAGCTCGGAAACCAAGTCGGCGCCGTCGTCCATCGTGAGCGAGGGCTTCGCGTCCAAGACCGCGTTCAAATGTTTGAAATAAGTTTTGTTGTCTTCGCCTTTAATGGCGAAAACCGGAATGCCGAAATCCTTGACCAGCGAAGCGGCAACGTCGTCTTGAGTTGAAAGCGGATTGGACGCGCACAAAAACACATTGGCCCCGCCTTCCTTGAGCGTAATCATCAAATTGGCCGTCTCGGTCGTCACGTGGAGACACGCGCCCACCGCAACGCTTTTCAACGGCTTTTCTTTTTTAAACCGGGCGCGAATCAGCCGCAAAACCGGCATATCCCGCTCGGCCCACTCAATCCTAAGTTTTCCCTTCGGCGCGAGGCCGATGTCCTTAATGTCGTATTTCATAACCCATAAGACTACACCGAGAGAAGCCGCGAGGCAAACGGCATAAAATACCGACGAACTGACTCGGAACTGATTCGAAGCTTGGGTTTTTTACACACGGCGTCATCTAAAACTTCTTGGAAAATGGCCAACTCACGCTGGCCGCTTTCTACGTCCATCAAAACTTGTATTTCCTTCACGATACCGCTTGCCCTTTCATACGCGCCTCGCGCGCGCGCGCTGTTGCCTTCATCGCGCGCGCGCCAAAGGCGGGTTGCCTCGCTTCCCAAATTCGCCATAAGAAAGATAATGGGGTCTTTGTTCATGGAATGAGTTTGTTGACTATCGAAAAAATTTTTTCCCGAATTGCGCCGTCTTCAATATACATATCCCGATTTCCAAGAGCGGGACGAATGTTAATTAACGCGACATATTCCACGCGATCTTCACCGTCTTTATCCGGATACAAGTTGAATCCCCACACGGCGGATTGGTTTGACCCGTCCGCGGTAAGAACGGTATTCGCGTCCATATGCCACTTGCCGCCTAATGCTACGATTTCCCGCTCAATATCGGCCACGCCCTTAACCATCTCGCCGTAAAATTCCTTGCCGATTTTTTTGGCTTCCGCGCGGCTTATTTTTTCTCGCACAATCTTGATATTCATGCTCCATAGCTTACTTCTTTCCCAAAATCTTCACAATCCCGGTGTTCGCGTCCACCTCCACCATATCCCCGTCCTTCAACACCTTGGTGGCGATTTTGGTGCCGATAACGCAGGGCGTTCCAAGTTCGCGGGAGACAATTGCGGCGTGGCAGGTCAGCCCGCCATCGTCGGTTACGATTGCGGCTGGCTTCTTAATGACAGGTAAAAATGACGGATTGGACTGGATGGGGGGTTTCTTTTCCATACGTTATTTACCAAACACATACGCCTCCCCGATTTTCCAAACGCCTTTTTCGCGAAAAGCCGGAACGGTCTGGCGGCGGGCGGCGTTGGTGACGGCCGAGGCGGAATGTTTGTGCTTTTTTGTGTAATCGGACAAAGTAATGACCGTTTCGCTTTTAAGGTAAGTTATCCGCTTGTGCAATGTCTCCATCAGCGCCAAAGCCAAAATTTTTTCCATCGGCTTGGAATTTTTCTTGTCCCGATACTCTATGAAGGTCTGATAATACGCGGACTTCTCCTTGTTCCGAATGATAACGCGTGGAAAGCCGAGCGACAAAAACTGGAAATTCATAAGAACCCGGCCGATCCGGCCGTTGCCGTCATTAAACGGGTGGATCGTTTCAAAATCCAAATGAAATT
>JAGWZX010000012.1 GCA_018968805.1 Patescibacteria group bacterium
TCATAACACGAACGGCGCGCGCGCCGTTCGTGTTATGAGAAGGATTTTCCGCGGAGCGGCTATTTTTTGGCCTCGGTGAAATTATTCTCTATCGCTTTCCAATTAAGATTCGCGAAAAAATCTTCGATGTATTGTTTTTTGCCGCTCGGTTGATAATCGTAAACGTACGAGTGCTCCCACATATCAAGGGCCAGCACCGTCCGGCAGCCGTTCAATTGGCCGAGATGCTGTTCATCGTTCCAGTTGTTGATGAGCCGTTTCGATACCGGATCAAAGTAAAGCATAGCCCAGCCGACGCCTCTGGTCGCCGCGATAGTTTTAAATCTCGCGAGCCACTCATCGAAAGAACCCCACTCATCGGCAATTGCTCGCGCTAGCTCGCCGCTTGCGGTGAGCGGAGTCGGACCGTTTTCAAATGCGTTGAAATAATACTCGTGATTTCTCATGCCGTTGAATTCAAACGAGAAGCGGCGGGTATCCTCTGATAAAGAATATTGGCCGCCCTCATCGTTTGCTTTGTTGTACATCTCAACCATGGAAAGAATCAGGTTGGCATGCTTCACGTAGCCGGAATAAAGTTTCAAATGCTCCGCAATGTTTTTTTCGGAGATGCCTTTAAGTTTGGGGATGTCGAATTTTTTTTCTTCGAATTTTTTCATGGTTTTTAAAAATGACTTTAATGACTTTATTATAGCACGCGCGGCTGGCGCGAAATGCTATACTTGTTCCAATGTATCATCTGCGCAAGTACGCACGCGTTTATTTTTTGGGCGCTCTTTTTTTTGCGACCGGTCTAATTTGGTACGCCGTCTTCAGGGAAAATCGGCAAGGTCTCATGACCGTGGCCTTTCTTAATGTCGGTCAAGGTGATTCGATTCTCATCGACTCGCCGGCCGGCAATCAAATGCTTATTGACGGCGGACCGGACAAAAGCGTGCTCGCCCGCCTCAATGAAATATTGCCATTTTACGATCGGACCATTAACGTGGTCTTGGCTACTCATCCCGACCAAGACCATATTGCCGGATTGGTTGACGTCCTTTCCAACTACAAAGTGAGCTATATGGTCATGACCGAAGCAACTTCCTCCACCGCCGTGTTTCAGTCGCTTCTCGCCGCCGCCCAAAAAAGCGGCGCGGCCGTTGTCCGGCCGCGCCGCGGCATGGTTATTCATCTGGGCGGCGGCGCGGATTTCCGGATAATTTTCCCCGACCGTGACATGGCCGGCCAGACCGACACGAATCTCGCGTCAGTCGTCGGGAAAGCGGAACTGGGCAAAGAAAGTTTTCTCCTGACCGGCGATTCGCCGCAGGCGATTGAACATTATGAAGTGTCGCTTGATCCTAAAATCCTAAAAAGCGACGTACTGAAACCAGGCCACCACGGCTCGGACACTTCCGGTTCGGCGGAATTTATCGGAGTAGCCGATCCTGAATACGCGGTGCTTTCCGTGGGCAAGGGTAATATTTACGGACACCCCAAACAATCAACTCTCGATACTCTGAAGCAATTCGGCGTAAAAATCCTGCGCACGGACGAGCAAGGAACGATAGTTTTCAAAACAGGCGGAGAAACTTTACCGGAGCCAATTTTCAAGCCCTAAAACGGGTGTAACACATTTGGTGCGTACGCACCAAATGTGTTACAGGTGAATTACCCCGCAAATGTTTACCGTCTGTGGATATGGTAATAACGATGAACAACAAAGAAGATGTCTTATGCAGAGTCAAGATCCGTGGGGTTGAAATCAATACGGAATTAAATGACAGAGGGATTCTGATAGTTTCAAGGCTTGAGATTTGGGGAGTGATAGATGATCGTTGCGCATTTGCGGATGCGCGGAACGCTTTTGACGCACACTTGAAGTGTCCAAACATCCATCAAAGGAGACTCATCCGAGGAACGCGGCCAAGAACTGATCGAGACGACGAACCACCTTCCGGAGCTCTCGTCATTAAGGGCAGTAGGGGGTGGTTTTTGCGGTTTGAAAATCGCGTTGCTCTAAACGAGTTCTTGGAAAGAACCGGGGGGTAATGTTGAGTCCCTCTATGTGATGTGTGCTAGCAAACCTCCAGGAGTCCCGGCGGTAACGAGGCGACCAGCGATGGCCGCCTTTTTCTTTATCTCTCTAAACGCTGGACGCTATGCGCTAAACGCTCCTAAATCAACCCCGCTTTTTTGAGGACGGCGTAAGCGCCTTTTTTGTTGATAGTTTTGATAGCGTCAGTTGAAAGTGTCAGACGAACGTGTTTTTTCAATTCCGGGATGTAAATCTTTTTTTTCTGCAGGTTGGGATACTTCCGGACCATGCCGGTCGGGTTGAACTGGGTGGCGCGGGTGCGGTTCGAATAACCCCCGCCAACGCGGCTGCCTTTCTTTGTTATCGGACAAACATTCGCCATAAATTTTCCGTTACGGTTTTGTTATGCTATCATGAAATAAATCTTTGGCAAGAGAAAAGCATGGATGTCATATTTTTAATCGTTCTGCTCATACTCTCGGTGGTTATCCACGAGGTTTGTCACGGTTACGCGGCGGAGGCGCTAGGCGATCCTACTGCCCGTTATGCCGGCCGCCTGACACTAAACCCGATTGCGCATATAGATCCGATCGGTTCTGTTATCGTGCCGTTCATTCTGGCGATTATCCCGCCGCATGTCGTGTTCGGCTGGGCCAAGCCGGTTCCGGTCAACCCTTATAATTTGAAAAACCAAAAGTGGGGCGAGGCGCTGGTTGCCGCCGCCGGACCGGGCGCCAATCTCGCCATCGCCATAATTTTCGGTCTGGCCGTCCGTTTCAACGGAGCGTTCGTTGTCATGTCGCCTTCTTTCATTACCATCGCCGCTTCGCTTGTTTTCATCAACTTGCTTCTTGCGATTTTCAATCTGATGCCGATACCGCCGCTTGACGGCTCGAAAGTTCTTTTCGCTTTTTTGCCGTACCGTTTTGCCGGTGCGCGGCAGTGGGTCGAGCGCTACTCGCTCGTTTTATTTCTTGTCCTCATTCTATTTTTATGGCAATTTGTCAGTCCGGTTATCGCTTTTCTTTTCAAGTTCGTTACGGGAATCGCGCTTTGACCGGCTGTTTCGCCGCTTGCATTTTGCCGATGATTGTATTACAGTGCTTCTTCAAGGCAAGAGCCTTTTTCTTTTTTAATAATGCCGACTGTAAATCAATTGATAAAACGTAAACGTGTTACGCCGAGGCGGAAATCGAAGACGCCGGCTTTGACGCGCTCGTTCAATGCGCTAAAGAATCGGCCGGTCGGTTTTTACGCGCCGTTCAAGCGCGGTGTTTGCACCAAGGTAACGACCAAAACACCGAGAAAGCCTAACTCGGCCATACGCAAAATCGCCCGCGTCCGTTTGACCAACGGCATGGAGGTGACCGCCTACATTCCCGGCATCGGCCACGCCCTCCAGGAACACTCGGTGGTTTTGGTGCGCGGCGGCCGTGTTAAGGATGTTAACCTGCGTTACACGATCGTGCGCGGCGTTTTGGACGCCACTGGCGTGGACAAGCGCATGAAGGGCCGAAGTCAATATGGCGCGAAGCGGCCTAAGGAAGCTAAAAGCTAAAATCCGCAAGCCTAATTAAAATGAGACGTAAAGCCAAAAAAAGAAACATTGTCAAACCTGATCCGAAATACGATTCGGCCAAGGTCGGCAAGCTCATCAATTATGTGATGGAGAAGGGCAACAAGGATATTGCCCGTAAGATTGTTTACGGTGCTTTTGAAGCGATCAAGGAGAAGGCCAAGACACAAAATCCGGTGGAAGTGTTTGAGACTGCGCTCAAGAATACCGGTCCGGTTATGGAAGTCCGTTCGCGCCGTGTCGGTGGAGCGAACTATCAGGTACCTGTGGAAGTCCGTCCGGAACGTCGTGTCGCTCTTTCCATGCGCTGGATTATTGAAGCGGCGGTCGGGAAGAAGGGAAAACCGATGGCCGAAAAACTGGCAGATGAGCTTATTGCCGCTTCAAAAAATGAGGGCGAAGCGGTCAAGAAACGGGAAAACACTCACAAAATGGCGGAAGCCAACAAGGCATTCGCGCATTTCGCCTGGTAGTTTCAAGAGTGGCATATCAAGGCCTTGCCTTGCTATGTTGCTTGCTTAAAATGTGAGACAAGGACGAGTTTTGCTAATTTATTTATAATCTGTTATCCTATCGGCACGCTTCGGCGGCTTTTCTTTTTATTCTTAAGTCATAAACCTCTCAAATCATTTTTATGAGTCGCGATTATCCTCTAGAAAAAGTTCGCAACTTCGGTATTATCGCCCACATTGACGCAGGTAAAACCACGACCAGCGAGCGCATTTTGTTTTACACGGGCATGAAGCACAAAATCGGCGAGGTGCACGAAGGCGAAACTACGACGGACTGGATGGAGCAGGAGCGCGAGCGCGGTATCACTATCACCGCCGCCGCCATCACCTGTTTCTGGAATCCTACTTATATGCCCGCGACCGACACTTCTAAGAAAGTACGTTTCAATATTATCGACACTCCTGGCCATATTGACTTTACGGCCGAAGTCAAACGTTCATTGCGCGTTTTGGACGGTGCGGTTGTCGTTTTTGACGGCGTGGCCGGCGTCGAGCCGCAAAGCGAGACCAACTGGCGTTACGCCGACGAAGGCAAGGTGCCGCGCGTCTGCTTCATCAACAAACTCGACCGGATGGGCGCGTCTTTTGAGAATTCCTACAAATCAATTTTGGAACGGCTCAACAAAAATGCCGTTAGGATGCAGATTCCCATCGGTTTGGAAGAAAATTTCAAAGGCGTGATCGATCTTCTAAAACTCAAGGCCTATTCGTTTGAAGGCGATAAGGGCGAAAAAGTCGTGGAAGGCGAAATTCCCGACGAATACCGCGAAGAAGCGAAAAAGTTCCGCAATGAAATGGTGGAGAAAATCGTGGAACACGACGACGCGCTCATGCACGCTTACCTTGACGGCAAGGAAATCACGATTGACGATTTGAAAAGAGTTTTGCGTAAGACAGTGATTGAAAATAAAATCTTTCCGGTGTTCACCGGTTCGGCTTTGAAGAACAAGGGTGTCCAGCTCGTTTTGGACGCGGTTGTCGATTATCTGCCGAGCCCCCTGGACATTCCGCCGGTTGTCGGCAAGGATCCCAATACCGGCGAGGAAGCGGTACGCCACGCTTCAGATGAGGAACCATTCTCGGCTTTGATTTTTAAACTACAAAGCGATCCTTTTGTAGGCCAGCTATCGTTTTTCCGCGTTTACTCCGGGGCGGTTTCTGCCGGTTCTTATATTTACAATTCCACTACCGGCAAAAAAGAGAGGCTTGGGCGCATAGTTCGTCTTCAGGCCGACAAGCGCGAAGAGGTGCAGACCGTGTACTCTGGAGAAATTGCCGCCGCTGTCGGTCTAAAAGATGTAAAAACCAGCCATACGCTTTGTGATGACAATCACCCGATTGTCTTGGAACCGATTAAATTCATGGAGCCGGTTATTGCGATGCGCATTGAACCGAAGACCAAAGCCGACCAGGAACGCATGGGCATGGCCTTGAAACGTCTGACAGATGAAGATCCGACCTTTAAAATCAAAAGCGACCCCGAAACTCTTGAGACGGTGATGATGGGTATGGGCGAACTCCAGCTAGATATCATGGTGGATCGGATGAAGCGCGAGTTTAATGTGGAGGCCGATGTCGGCAAGCCTCAAGTGGCTTACCGCGAGACTATTCAGGGAGAAGCCGAAGCTGAAGGCAAGTACATCCGTCAAACCGGCGGCCACGGGCAGTATGGCCACGCCCGTTTGACTCTCCGGCCGATGCAACCTTTGGAAGAAGGCAAAAAAATTCCCAAGAACGTAAAACGTTACGATAATTTTGAATTCATCGATTCCATCAAAGGCGGTGTCATTCCCCAAGAGTTCATTCCGGCCGTTGAAAAAGGCGTGCGCGAAGCGATGGATAGGGGAATCGTTGCCGGTTTTCCGATGGTCAATGTTTCCTGCGAGCTGACTTTCGGTTCCTATCACGATGTTGATTCTTCTGAAGTGGCTTATAAAATCGCCGCTTCGCAAGCTTTTCAAGACGCGGCCAAGCGCGCCAAGCCGGTCTTGCTTGAACCGATTATGAAGGTGGAAGTGGTTACGCCGGAGAAGTTTCTCGGCGATGTCACGGGGCATTTAAGTTCAAAACGGGCGATGATTTTGGGCGTAGAAGACCGTGGCATGAACAAAGTCATCAACGCTGAAGTACCGCTTGCCGAAATGTTCGGTTATATTACGACTCTTCGTTCCATGACCGAAGGCCGCGCCAGCTACACTATGGAGTTCGGCAGATATGAGCCGGTTCCTAATAATGTCGCGCAGACGATAATTGAGGCAAGAAAATAGGAGTTTTAAAAGGCCGCCGCGGCGAAACGCCGCGGCGGCCTTCGATTATCCACCCCCCCCCCTTTTTTTTGCGTGAATACGTGCATATAATATGGCATTATCAAGCTAATAAATTTTATGAAAAATAAGTTTCTCTCTCTGGGTCTGGTTTTGACATTCGCTCTGGCCGTCACGGCCGGTCTTCCGAGTGTTTCGCATGCCGGCGCTCTTACAAGCGACCAGGTTCAGGCGATCATGTCGCTCCTTTCATCTTTCGGCGCGGAGCAGAGCGTGGTTAATAACGTCCAGTCGGCTTTGACCGGCCAGCCGGTTACTCCGCCGTCAACGACGACGTGGTGCTACACTTTTAATAACAACCTAAGGGTGGGAAGCGCAGGAAATGATGTTACTCAACTTGTTATGGCTCTAAATAAAGAAGGATTGATGACCGGCAAGACCGATACTTTTGACGAAGCAGTAGCATCGGCAGTAACCGGTTTTCAGGAAAAATATAGAGCTGATGTGTTGGTTCCTTCTGGGCTACAGTACGGCACTGGTTTTGTAGGTTCCGCTACTCGGGCGAAATTGAATTTGCTTTACGGGTGCGGGAATACAATAAACAGCAATTCAACTAATCAGCCTTATATCGTTGTTTCGAGTCCGAACGGGGGTGCGAATTTCCAAGTAAATCAACCTAATACTATTACGTGGACCGAAACACCATCATCGGCTAATGTCACTTATACATTGAGAAGTTATGCTAATCAACAAGTTATTGCTACTCTCACTCGCGCTCAAGCTGGATGCGCGTTAAAAGACAACTGTTCTTTTAACTGGATTCCAACTCAAACCACTTCAAATGATTTTATCGCCGTATCGGATTACGCAAATTCAGCTTACGGTCATTCTGGTTTTTTCTCTGTTGTGAGCGGAAATCCAATCAATGCTCCATATATAAGTTCAGTAAGTCCAAAAACAGCTACAGGCGGGCAACAAGTGACGGTTAATGGTTCAGGCTTTACGCCGAACACCTCCGTTAATTTTAGCCAAAATGGTTCTATACAAGCATCAATTAATAAAATAAATCTTGTTTCTTCAAACCAAATAACATTTACTATGTCGGGTGTTATTGCCGCGAATGTTAGCTCGGGAGTTTATCAGCTTAGTCTTGTAAACCCTAACGGAAATAGCAATTTAGTGAATTTTATGATCAATTTTTCTACTCAAAACACAACTTGCTCCTCCGGCCAAACCTGGAACGGTTCGGTGTGCGTCGCAACTCAAACTCAAACTTATACCAATGCCTCCGACGCTTCAGTTTCGGCAACGGTTCTTAATTCTTTCACCGACCATGCGGGTACCTGGGGGCAGTTTAACGGCGGTGGCGGGATTATAACCACAGGCGATTCCGATTGGAACATTTCTTTGTCCCTTACTCTCGGCTCAACAAAAACCATAAAATCAATTTCTGTTTATCATACCGGTTCCGGCGCGCCTTCCTCAACTGAGGGCTGGTCAACCGCTTCTTCGGACGATATGGGGAGAAATGACTTTCCGCTTGTTGTTTTTCAGAACAACACTCAATTAAATACCGCTTATGATAAAACTTTCGGACCACTTCAGGCTGGCACGTATCAATATGTTCTTTATGGTCAAGTGGAAACGCCTAATTGGTATGGCGGTAAGGTTGTTGTGGATTTCACCGACGGCACACAGACAACCGCGCCGATTTTAGCTTCGTCTTATGTTCCGCTGACTTCTACCACCAACACAAATCAACTTTCCACTCCCACCCTTTCTTCCGTATTGCCTGTATCAGGCATTTACGGGAGCAACGCCCAGCTTACGCTTTACGGAACAGGTCTCACGGCGAGCACTCAGGTTTCGTTCACCGGTCCGGTAGGCGTTTCCGCGGTTAACACGCAGGTTTCCGCTTTGGCGGCCGCTTCTGACGGCACATGGCTTACCGTGCAAACCCCCGCGTCTCTTGTTCCGGGAACATACAATATAAGAGCAATTAACACGAACGGCGAAAGCGCGAGAGTCGTATTTACGGTTACGCAAGTTCAGGCGCAATCGTCTCTTTCCGTCACTGACGCGACTCCGCCTTCGGCGACAATCGTTCCCGGAACTTTGGGAACTCTTGCCGCGTTCTCCGTTTCGGTTCAAGGCGGTTCAAACGTGTCGGTTTCCGGAATGAGCTTCCATCTCGCGAATGTGTCTTCCGACACTTCCGGAGCGAGCGCTAGTCTCGCTACCGGCGTTGTTCTTGCCGACGCGAGCGGAAATGTTGTCGCGGGTCCTGTAACTATGGGGACGGATGGAACCACAAACATCGTTTTTTCCGGTCCGATTACTTTTCCCAATGGCACGGCGACTTATTACCTAAAAGGAGTTCTTAATCCGTCATATTGGGCGACCTCGGCTTACACGCATATCTCAACCGCGCCTTCTTCCAGCTGGACAAATCCGGTAAATCAAGGATCAGGCGCTGCCACGATACTCACTTCTAGTCTCGTATCAGGCAATGTTCTTGTTCAGCCACCGCTTTCCAGTTCCAGCCAGCAGCCGACCGTTTCCGCCGGTCCCAATCAGACAGTAACGCTTTCAACCAATCCGCTTTCCGTTCCTTTAAATGGTAGCGTGAACGCTAACGGATATACGGGAACTATAAATACGATATGGACGAAAGTTTCCGGCCCGAGCAATGTTGAGTTTTATAATCTTTCAACCGGAGCGACAACCCGCTATTCTCCCTCAGGCAACGCTGTTTTTGACGCCGCGGGCACTTATGTTCTCCAACTGCAGGCAACCGACAGCAACGGGAACACTCTTGGGAGCGATCAGACAACGATATATGTTTTCCAGCCCGTCATTACGACTCAGCCACCGACGATATCAACATTTTCCGGCCCGGCGACTCTTGCGGTCGGTCAGTATGGAACATGGAATCTTTTGGCGAATTTTTCGGCGAGCCAAGGAATAGTGTCCGCTTATCAAGTTGATTTTGGCGATGTTTCCGCGTCCCAGACGCCCTTTAAAGGCAATATCTCAAGCGGTTCCCAGATATTTATTTCCAAGGTATACAATGTTCCCGGCACTTATAACATCACAGCTACGGTCTCTGTTGCTCCGGGCGTAAGTGCCAGCAAAACTACCTCAGTTGTCGTGTCTTGTCTGTCGGGCCAGACGCAGAGTGCCGCCGGCCAGTGCGTCAACGTGCCGGCGCCAATCGTCAGTCTCTCGGGATCAATTCTTGGCACTTACACCAGCCAGGCAGGGGCTTGGAACGTGTTTCAACCGAGCGGTCAGCCGAATTGGAACTGGAGCGCGGCGCTATCTTTAACGGGTAACACCGCCAAAACCATCAGTTCAATGATTGTGACGAATTCAAACGGCGAAACCTGGTCGACTTCAAATCCCGGCAATTACCCGCTCGTTGTATTCACGAATGGGAAACAGCTTGATACCGCGTACGGGCAGTCGCTCGGTATCTATCAGCCCAACCAGACCTATTCTTTCACGCTTTTCGGTGAAATAGCCTCACAAACTCTTAACAGCGCGACGCTAATGGTGCAATTCAGCGATGGTACGTCGGCCACGGCGAATCTTGGCGGAGCAACATATAAGCCAACAATAACGAATACCGCCACATCATACGTGCAGAATAATATGACAGCCAGTGCCGTTGACGCCTGGCAGAGCATGATTAACGCTCTGCGCCTGGAAAACCCGGAGCTTTATCGATAGAAGATCGTAAA
>JAGWZX010000099.1 GCA_018968805.1 Patescibacteria group bacterium
TAAGGTTATTTTCGGAGATGGCCGCGAGGAAATTGTTGATGTCAAGGGTATGAAAACAGCCGTCTACCGCCTCAAAAAAAAGCTGGTTGAAGCCCAGTATGGAATCAAAATTATTGAAAGATAACGGGCTGACACTTGCCAGCCCGTAACGCCTTAATTGGCGTTGTTGTTATTTCGATTCGAGTTCATTCGGGTGGATCACCCCCTTTCCAAAATTAAGTATATCACGCTGTGGAGTTGGCGAGAATTGAACTCGCGTGCACTTCTTTCCCTTTTGCAACATCTACGCTACCTGTTCCGCTTCCCCGGGAAACGGACGAATCATGGCGCCACCGATTAGTGCCGGGAGAAATGCTCGGCTGGCCACACAACATCTCCACCACCGCGTTCTTATAGCGCCCCTATCCGGCTAACACGGAAGTCCGAACGGGACGGCGGTTAGACGCGAGCAAAGTGTGATTCCAAAGAATCAACTGTCGCGAAAAACGGCGACACAATGTTTTTGGCATGTGTGAAGTTGCCCGATTTTAGGCCCCGGGCGCGGCCATAGCGCATTGTAAAAGTTCTTGAAATGTCTATGCCTGTCAACCCCAATGAGAAAATTCTATCAAAGAAAAGCCAATGGAACAAGTCCATCGGCCGGCGTTTTTTCGTCTTTCAATCATGCCCACCAAAGTGGGAAATGCCAAAGTTGTCGCATGACTGCCGCAGTATCCTCAACTGCAACGCGCGTGGCATTTGAGGCCTGAAAGAGATGAGCATGTGCTTTACGAGCCTGCCCCCGTCCGCTTGTTCTTGTTCCGGTTT
This sequence comes from Patescibacteria group bacterium, assembly GCA_018968805.1. Classification (GTDB taxonomy): domain Bacteria; phylum Patescibacteriota; class Minisyncoccia; order Phycocordibacterales; family SIBU01; genus SIBU01. The sequence continues at coordinate 808 of JAGWZX010000099.1, forward strand.
TGCTTTGCTTTTCGGTTTTGGTTTCATACATTTCGGTAGTTTCGGAGTTTATTTGATTGTCCAAAGATCTATTCTGTAGCGGGTGTTGGAATTGAACCAACCTAGTCGGGCGTTATGAGCGCCTCCGGGACACACAGCCCCCCACCCGCGCCGCTTATGCTTGCGGATTTGCCTGCACTGTCAAACCCAACTTTGAAACGACAAAGGTGAAAAAAACCTGCGAAACTGTCCATACCTGCGCAAAGTAGGCCGAAAGCGCTGATATGTCGGTGATGTGAAGCCCCGGCGTCAAGCCAACCTTGAGCAAAGCGCCCACGATTGCAACACCGAACGCCAACAGAAATGCGCCATCACCCTGCAACACAGTACCCTGTAGCACTTTGTTGATTTTGGTGATGACTTCCGCCACGACCGATGAAAGAATACCGAGCAAAATGGTTGTAAGCATTTTATTGAATGTAAAAAATTTCGTTTAATTTTGCGCGCGTGGCCGGGCCGACAGATTTTCCCATCAAAGTATCAAGGACAATTTCGGACGCCACCTGATATTTTAACTGGAATTTCAAAACGGCCTGCCGTGTGATGTTCCCATAGAGGCCACTGCACGGCACACTGTACGGAAACACGCCATCAAGTTGAAGCGCCTGCTGGAGCGCCACGACCTCCGCGCCCTGATCGCCGAACTTAATGTCGCTGTTGAAATTGTGGACAAAGCCTTTTATCGGAGAATCGGGATTGAATACCAAAGCTATGCCGTTCCACACCGCCGGGCCGACATTGACCATGCCGGCCGGTTTATTGACCACTGTGTTGATATAGGCCTCCGTGAGATTCTGCCAGCCGCGATTGCCGGCTTTCGGCCCCCAACTCTGCAAGCCCTTGATTTTTTTAACTCCGTTTTCGGAAAATGCCTTGCCGAAATACATGTAATGGCTCCACAACGCCTCGCCGTCTTTCGGCGGCACCGGCTCCTCGGATAGCCATGAGCCGTTGTTTGAGCCGTGCAAACCGATAACGAGGCCTTTGCAAATCTCAATGGCCTGCGCCAAAGTATCAATGTCAATCGCCGGAAACGCATAAGAGAAAAGCATTTTGTCCTTTGAAGCGCTGACCCGCGCG
>JAGWZX010000100.1 GCA_018968805.1 Patescibacteria group bacterium
AGAGATTGCGCTCGCTACAAAAGGCAAGTACGAGGCATATACTGTGCTCGTTGGCAACACGCCCAAAAAAGAGGAACAGTACAACGGACGATTTTTTACCCGGCACCCCGATGAAATGGTTGAGGAGGACGAGGACAATGACCTGTTTATGAATATCCGGGCCTTGATGTTTTTCCGCGGCCGCGACTGGATTCTTTCCGGCGGCGAGGTTGTGGACACAGATGTGGATAACTCTTTTTTCAAAAACGAGCTTGGTGTGATAAAATACAAGCGTAGTTTGCAGGGCAATAAAATCCAGTTGATGAGCAAAATTGAAATGCTCAAACTTGGAATACCAAGCCCGAATATCGCAGACGCTTTCGCATTGACTTTTCTCCGCGACCTAGACGACCAGACATTCCAAACGGCGGAGGAGCGGGCGGCGATATTGGCGGAGGACGAAACGATTGACGACCCACACGCGGTATTTTGAAAATTAACCTTGCGTCCATTCAAGCGCGCATACTCGCAAGGTGTGCGCCGGTTGAATGGAAAAAGACACTCAAAACAAAGATAAGAAAATGGGAAGCGCGAGCGACAATCCGCTCGTGGCTAAAAGCGATGGCGAACAAGCGCCGATACCCGAAATAAAACTCACGCCGGACGAAATGAAGTACCGCAATGAACTCATCAAGCGGCTCATTTTGGCACGCGACCAGCGCGACCGATACCACCCGGAACTGGATAACATGACCTATATTGAATACTACGAAAGCAACCGCCGGAAAGATTTGTCGTACCTGCCGCCCAAGACCAACAAACAAGATGTGCGAATCGTTACCGGCACCACGCGCGAGAAAGACACAACCATTTTGACCGCGCTTTTGAATATGAACCTTGAGCCGGAGATTACGGCTTTTGACCCTGACGATATGGTGGTTTCCGAACTGGGCGATAACATGACCGATTTGGTGAAAAAGAGTTTGGAGATTGAGGACTGGTACAAGCAACGGGCGACAATCTATCGCGAAATGATTTCACAAGGCGATGTGTTCGTTGAGGAATTGCATGTTGAGGACTTTCGTCATGTGCCCGTTGAAAATCTTGACTGGAATCCGAATGACCCCGAAAAAAACCCGATTGCCGGCTTTAGTTTCAAAGAGCGTTTGACGAAAGTTTTTGACGGCTGTAAGCGCCGCATGGTGAACGGCAAGAAAATCTATCTCGGCAACATTCGCTGTCCGTTCATTGAGGATCAATCGCTTGCGGCGGTGCTCAATGTCATTCCGCGCACGCAGGCCGAAAGCATTTACGGCCAATGGGAACGCTGGAAGTATGTGCCGCGCACCATAAATGTTTTGACCGCTTGGTATGACGATGGCATAACCTATAAGGACTGGAATCTCATCACGCTCAACGACCATGACAAAGTGGCCGAGATTAAAGTGTACCTGCCGCATGAAAACCGGTTTATGATTTTATTGAACGGCATACCGATGTTGCCGATAAACTATCCCTTGACCGCCATTAGTCCGACTGGAGAGATTCCGCTTTCGCAGGGTAAGAATGAGCCGATAAGCGATTTTGCATATTCAAAGAGCCAGCCGTCAAAGACCAAAATTGACCAAGAAGTGCTGGACGAAGTTACCAAACTCATGGTGGAGAAATTCCGGCAGATGGTGAAGCCGCCGATGGGAAGCAAGGGCAAGAAAGTGTACAGCTCAAGCGTATTTTTGGCCGGCAAAATCACTTACGATATTGGCGAGGGTGATTTGTTCCCCATGCTCCCGGCAGGCGCGGCCGGCATTACGGCGCCGGAGTTTCAGTTTTACAATATCATCAAAAAGAGCATAGAGGATAAGACGGCCAGCGCACAAATGTCCGGCGACCAAAGCCCGGGCGATCAGACCGCGACCGAAACCATTGAACT
>JAGWZX010000101.1 GCA_018968805.1 Patescibacteria group bacterium
TTCTGTCAAGAAAATCGCGGGAAACTCATACTCCTTCGTCGTCGGCATACTTATCCATAAACTCCACAAAATACTCGGCGAACTCCCGGAAAACATCCGGCGCCTTTTGGAGATAATCATGCACCATGGCCTCGTCGATTTTGTCATAATCGTGCACCATTAAATTCCGGAATTTCGCCATATCAATGTTTGCCTCGGCGAATTTCGCCGGCACGATTCCTTCCTGACCGAGCATCCTGACGATTTCTTTGTATTCTTCGGCTGTCTTGCCGGAAATTTTTCCAAGGAGATGCTGGCCGACATCCAAAATAATCGTGATTCCGATAAGCAAATTGAACATCGCCAGATTATTAAGTTGAAATTCCTTCACAAATTTATCTTTGGGCGAACGGGAAAGTTCCTCAAGAATTTTTATAATTTCCTTGAGACGGAATAGTTTGCTCTCTATTGATTCGTTTTCGTAGATTTTCATTTTATTTTACGCGGCGGACTTCCCAAATGTTCCCTTTTGCAATTCTTCACGCAAAACAAAATGCCTGATGCGGCGCAAGGGACGGGAGTCCTCGTAATCCCGCACCACCGCTCTCTCCAAAGCAAGCCGCGTTTCCTTATTTTTTTCCAGAATCAATTCGCCTCCAAAAATAGCGTTGTATTTAATGAGCGGTCCGCGCGCGGTTTTTAAATTTATGACGTCGGTATCAGGAACTTTAAAAACTTCCGACATCTCCGCTGCGAGCTTGCGGCGCCGGTCAAAATCTTCCTCGTCCGGCAAATCTTTCTCAAACAAAACTCCCACGTCAATGTCGGAATGCGGCCCCATTGTGCCGCGCAGAGCCGAGCCAAAAAGATAGCCGACCGCCACGCCGTGCTTCTCTAAAATCGTTTTGATTTTTTCTTTGTCTATCATCATACCGAATATAATACAATTAAATTTTAAAAGAGCAACCGCGCCTTGCGCGGAAGAACGGGCTGTGCTATGCTTTCCGAAATGAGGTTTATCGCTCTTATGCTTCCCTACATTCAGGTGGTTCTCGCCGTGCTCCTGACGGTGGGAATTCTTCTCCAACAGACAGCGGCTGGTTTGGGCGGAGCTTTGGGCGACAATTTCAGTTCCGGTTTTCACACCAGGCGAGGCTTTGAAAAGTTTGTGTTTAACGCTAGCATTGTCCTGGCGATTGCGTTCGCTCTGTCGGCGTTTCTCGCTCTCATCATTAAATAAGTCAAATATAATCGGCTAATTTAGTACCAATCAACGGTACCTAACGAATAGATAACCTTGTCCTCTGGTATTGTCGGGTTCGCATCCATTCAATAAATTGGCGTGGCGCAAGTCCGTGAATAAACTCAAACAACTGTTTTCAAAACATTACTCTATTCCGGGCAGCAACCGTATTGCTCATGTTTTTCGTCGTCTTTCGCTTACGGAAAAAACCGTCTTCGGCGCATTCGCCACCCTTCTTTGCGTAAGCTCTCTATTGGCGCTTTGGAAGGTCAACCGAGCTTTCATGGTGGAGATACCGGCGTACGGCGGCACCCTGACTGAAGGCGTCGTCGGCATTCCCCGCTTCATCAACCCGATCCTCGCGTTCTCCGACGTTGACCGCGACCTGACCGCCCTCACCTACTCCGGCCTCATGAAAGCGACGAGTGACGGCACTCTGGTTCCTGATCTGGCGCAAAGTTATTCTCTCTCGTCTGACGGGCGAGTTTACATCTTTACGCTCAAACCGGGACTGAAATTCCAAGACGGCACGCCGCTCACCGCCGATGACGTAGTCTTCACGATTGAAAAAGCCGAGGACCCGGCGATCAAAAGCCCGAAACGCCCGAACTGGGATGGCGTCACCGCTGAAAAAATCGACGACCTGCACGTCAAGCTGACTCTCAA
>JAGWZX010000013.1 GCA_018968805.1 Patescibacteria group bacterium
GGTTTGCTGTGGTTGCCAGGGGCACGGGTTTCGCCCGTAAGATGTCATTCCTATGAAGCCTAGGGGGATCTCCGAAATACCTCCATTGGCCTCTAAACACAGGTTCTCACCTCGTTCAACATGCGGAGCCGAAAAAGTTTAGCCGTCCATTTTGGCCGGCTTTACTTTTTCGGCTCCCCGGGAGAAAGCCGCGGGGCGGCTTTCGTTAGGATTCGAAGCCCCGTTGAGTATAAAATTTGAGTCTTGAAAAATTTTATCCAACGGGGGGTACTGGTCATGTAATGACCGAAAAGCGTACTCGTGGTCCTACCCGGGGAGCCCAGTTGGACACTTAGCCAGTTCTAGGGTGTTTAATCTTGTAACGATGCCCTTCAAATCGGCATTGATTCGATACCACGTTCTATCAGTGCATCGCTTGCCATTCTTGTTGACGCTCGTAAAGACAATAAAATTGCTCATTCAAAAATACGCAGTCTGCGTAGCTAAATTCCAAGGGCTTTTATTTTCTCATCAATGAGAGCCGACCCGTCAGACTTTGGAACACCTAAATTACAGCACATCTGTTACTGATTTAGAAAGGAAAATAAAAACAAAGATTACGGAGTTAAAAGATAAAAAAAATAAACTGCTTGATTTGAGAATTGAGGGCAAACTATCTGATGAGGAATTTGCACCAGCCAACGAAAACTACAAATTCAGGATTTCAGAGTTGGAAAAAGAAGTGAGCAATCTTTCCACTCCAGAGCTAGGGTTGGATAATGTGATTGATTCAAGTGTTGAGTTTCTTAAACACCTTCCTGAAAACTGGAAAAAATTGCATGTAAAAGACCTTAGAGTTTTAAGAACCCTGCTTTTCCCACAAAATCTCATTTATGCTTATCCAACTATTAAAACCCCTGAACTATGCTGTATCTACAACATAAAACCTGAATTCATAGATGAAAAGACTCGTCAGGTGACCCTACCGGGAATCGAACCCGGATTTTAGGCTTGAAAAGCCCACGTCCTAACCGTTAGACGATAGGGCCAAACTATCGTGAAAGAAATGCTAGCATTTTTTGATGAAAAAGCCAAAAAGTGCTATAGTCCTCGCTACTGGAGGCGTGGCAGAGTGGTCGAACGCGCCGCACTCGAAATGCGGTATGTCCGAAAGGGCATCGGAGGTTCGAATCCTCCCGCCTCCGCCAGATTACCAAGTTTGAACCGAGGTGAAGCAAGGCATTTAGGATCATTTTATCCTTTGGTGCTAAAATAAAATCATGAATCACAAGCGTATAAGCTCATGGAATCGGGGGTTTGTGAGCGTTCCGCTTCTCGCGGCCATAATCTTCGCCGTACTCGCAATCGGCGCGGCCGCCTTTCTCGCGGGACGTTCAAGCGCTCCCGCAGTGGGATCGGGACAGGGCTGGAACATATCGGGCCCGCGTCCGTCGATTGACGAGGTGATGCGGCAAATCGGATGCTCGGACGAAACGGCATGCACCGCAGTCTGTGCCGCGGCGCATCCGCCGGCTGAATGCGCGGAGCTTGAGACGCTTATGCGACAGCAAGGCACATGGCCTGCAGGGCATGTCGACGGCTCGGAGGTTGCCGCGACAAACGGTAAACCGCCTGTTTCGGGCGCATCAGCGCCGCCCGCCGAGCGCGGCGCGCCGAGTGGACGGCAGGAGGTCGCGTACACGGGCGACGGTACCGCGACAAACGCGGGCGCGTTGCCGGATTGCCCGGCCGATACTAACGCGTTTTTTGATACGAACCCGCTCGGTGGAGATCTCGCAAACATTATCCCGCTTGGCAATATGAACGGCGCGCATATTCTTCCGAATCAAGCCGATCATGTCTATTTTGTCGCTTCCTCGCCAGCCGCGACTAAAGTGTACGCGCCCGGGAAAGCGACCCTGCTCCAAGTGGTCACTCAAGTGGATTTGACGAACAGGGAAGGCAACAAAGCGACAATCTTCTTCTCTCCTTGTAAGAGCGTGATGTTCGCTTATCAGTTTGATTCTCTAAGTCCGGAACTTGCGCAGGCGATCGCGGGACGTACCCCGGACCAAGTGCAGGAAGGTTCCGTGATGCGCAATACCGTCTATGGCGGGCTTAGTATTCCGATTACGAGCGGCGAAGAACTAGGCACGATCACGGGAATGAACGGCATCGCGGGCGAACTTGATTTCGCGGCTGCCGATGTCCGCACGCCGTCCTGGCAGTTCATCGATCAAGGAGAAGCTACCGGCATGATCGCCGACAGCTACCTTCACGCGGTTTGCCCGCTTGATTATTTCAGTAACTCTATGCGCTTGACGCTTCGTTCGATGCTCACCGCCAAGAATTCTGGAGCGAACGGCATACCGGCATGCGGCGCCATCATGCAGGACAAGGCGGGGACTGCTCAGGGCAATTGGTATAAGTTCGGCACCAGTCCCCGCAACGGCCTCGTGTTAAGCGATCTTCTCGCTCTGGTGCATTCCAACCTCGATCCTACGCAGGGCGTGGCGAGCTTCGGCACCGCGCTCGCGCCGTCGCCATGGTCCGGCACGCAGATCGTTTTCTCGCCGACGCACGACGGCGTCGTCAATCGGGAGCCGAGCGAGATTACCGCCGACGGGAAGGTGTATTGCTTCAACGGTCCCGCCGGAGCGGGCGGACAAGGGAGCGAAGGACATCTCAATATCCAAATGACGAGCGTGACCGAGCTTAAAGCGGAATATGGCGCAGGCGCGTGCGCGCCTGCGCCCGCGCTCTCAAATCCGATCACCTACGAAAGATAGCGCGGTTGATTTTTAAGCAAAATATCACTTCCTCATTTTTCGCAAATTAGAATTTTATCGTTCACAAAAACCGCTCCGCGCGTCCGCCACGCGAAGCAGTTATTGCGACGTGTTCAGCGTGATTTTCCAAAATCTGATAATTGCGTCGCTCCGCAATCCGCTAGTTGTCTCCGCCCCCGCTATTGTCTCCTTGTTTATAACCGCCGTTTTCAGTCGAAGAGGCGTTGTTGTTTTCCAAGGCGGAAGTGCCGGATCCGTTTTCGTTTTCCGAATTGCCGATTTCTTTTGTTGTCGATGCCTCATTGCCTGATTGTTCAGAGTGCGTGTCGCCCTGTTCGCATTCCCGTTCAATTTCACTGTCAAGATTTTCCCGCGTCTTCGGACCGACTAGGCCGTAGCCCGTTGACGAGGTGTCTCCTCCGGAGACAATGCCGTGGGCCGCTTGCCAGCGCCGGACCGCGTCCTCGGTCGCTTTGCCGTAATAGCCGGTTACCAAGCCTTCCGGGTAAATGGAAGAATCACTCTTGAGAAAAGTCTGCAAGCGGGAGACATCGCCGCCCGTTTCCTGGTCGTTGGAACCGAGGTGCAGGCCGTTTGATATTGCCGCGCAGGAAGAGCTTGATCCGGTATTGGTTTCGCCGCCGGTGTTTGCGTTGGTTGAATAATCGGCCGGTGTGGTCGAGGCTGAGCCTTGGTTTCCCAAGTCGGTTTGAACCTGGCTGATGGTGGCCGGATCCACTCCGAACGACTGGAGAAGACCGATGACGGCTTCAACTTGCGCCGCGCTAAGCGCGGCGGCGTTCGCCGTTGCCGCGGCGCCGATAAAAATTACGCCGACAATGACGCCCGAAAGCAACAAATACGTTTTTAGTTTGTTATGCATGTGGTTGGTAAAATTATTTATAATCGTGGCGGACCAAACTCAAACGACCGCCGTCCGAAATTATACCATGCCTGTTTAAGCGAGCCAGTTCTTTTAAACAATTTGTCAAATTCCGCATCGGACGCGTTTTTTCCGGTGCGATTTTTCGGTCCCGCGCCGTCGGGTTTTCAGCTTTTCCATATTTTTTCCGCAAGACCGAGTTTTTCCGGCAGACGGTTGAGGTATGGTATGAAGGGAAACAGCACGAGCAGGGCGGCCAGCGCGCCGAGAATAATCACGCCGTCGCGGTCGCCGTTATCGTCGTTGGCCAGGATCGTATGATCAAGAAATCCCACGGGCGCCAGCCACCACGCGCCGGGCGGCAGGGCGCCTTTTTCTTCGCGCATCATGCCCCATTGTCCGGTCGTGATATGGAGTTCCGATGCTTCGTTTTCCAGGACGCCGGTGTCGGCGAGGAAGCGCAGGGAATACTCCGGCCGGTTATCCGGCGCCTCGCTGTCGAGCGCCGATTCGTAAAGGCCGCTTTTGGCCATGATGACCAGCGCGCTGATCGCCGGAATCAAGGGGTTGGCATCCGGCGCGATCGTAACAGTGCCGCCATTTTTGAAATAATCAGCGGCGTCGTTTATATTTTGTCGTCGCGTGGCCGCAGGCTCGTTGTCAAAAGCGGCAAGCTGGTCCGTTGTCTGGTTGGCGGCGATAAATTGTTCGTACGGTACCGTGACATAGACCGTGCGGGTGTCAAACTGATAAGGATCGATTGAATCGAGGTATGTTGCCGTGCCGGACGCGCGCGTCAATTCGGCGATAAGCGCCCCCGCCATAAGGGACTGATTTTCTTTCGCCACTTCGGCTATGGTCGCCGGCGTGATCAAGGGCGAGGGAAAAGCGAAGGCTAGGACGATGATGATTGACATCAGTGCCAAACCGCGCGCGAAAAGCTTGCGGTGGTCTGCCGGCACCATCTTCACTTTTATGTCTTCGCGGTATGGCTTTGCGATACCGCGGATTTTTACCAGAAGGTAGTGGCAGAACAATATGATTAACACGGCGAGCGGGATGTAAATCGCGTGAATTCCGAAAACCCGCCCGTAATCAAGAGTATTTACAATTTTGCCGACGAAGGCGCCATTGAAAAAATCGGCCGCTTGGAGAGCGCGGTATTGCGACGAAAAATCACCGCGCAGATCATAGCCGAATTCCGCTTCAAGCAGAATCAGAAAAAAAGCCGCCGCTCCCAAGATCCAAGTCAGCCGGCGCGGCGCTTTGAAGCCGCTAGTCAGGAACACGACCAGAACGTGTAGAATAACAATGAGAATGAGGGCTTGCGCCGCCCATAAGTGCACGCTACGGAAGAACATTCCGGCGGGCGCGGCAAGCCACCAGGCCGGACCGAAGAAAACCATGAAGAGACCGGTAACGACAAGGGCTGTCAAACAAGTCAGCGCCAGAAAACCGAGTGAGTAAAAAAGCTTATTGCCGTAAGCCGGCACTTTCATTATCAGAATTTTCTTTTTGACCGCGTCCGCTAAATTCTTGGCGGTTTCCATGGCTAATTGAATATGCCGTCAATTTTATCAGATCACGGGCTTTGAGCGAAAGTGCCGGCGTAAGATGAAAGCCGAAATAATTTCCAACGCCATAGCCGTGAGCATTTTTCCCAACTCCTGTTATAATGGGGCACGCAATAACATCGAGTATTTATCTTTCATGAACGGGAAAAGGATTGTTGCGTTGCTGGCGGTCATTTTAGCTGTCGCGGGAGGCGGCTATTTTTATCGGCGGGAAATTTTAGGCAGCCGACTTTCGGCCGTTCAAAAAGCCGGATCTGACCCCGCCGTTTTATCTCAGGCCACCGGCACGCCCCAAATTACAACCCAAGTATTAAGCGAAATTCGTCACGGTGATCGATCAAAGAAACAAGTTATTTTTACTTTTGATGGCGGTGCGGGCATTCAATCCGCAGACGCCATTCTCGCCATCCTTGCCAAGCATCATGTTAAGGGCACGTTTTTCTTGACCGGTAAAATGGTGTTGGGCCATCCGGATCTTGTGAGGCGCATCGCGGCGGCAGGACATGAGATTTTCAATCACACTTACGACCACAAAGATTTGACCAAATTGACCGAGGCGGATATCAAGCGGGAGCTTTTAGATATGGACAGCGCGCTTGAGAAAACTGTCGGTTCTTCAACGCGGCCTTACTTTCGGACGCCATACAGCGCGGTCAATGCAAAGGTGCTTTCGGCCGCCGGCGCGATCGGTTACCGCTCGGTTGAGTACACTCTTGACGCTTTGGACTGGAGAGAGGGGCGGGGCGAAACGGCGGCGCAAGTGCAGAAAAGGGTATTGTCGCACGTCGCACCGGGCGTGATCTATCTCATGCACCTTGGTGACAATATTACCGGTGAGATTTTGGACAAGCTCTTTAGCGATATTGAGGCTCGGGGATACAAAATAGTCTCTTTAACTCAAGGTCTATGAAAAGACGTTTTTTGGAGTTATTTATTTTGGTTCTGGCGGTCGGCGGCTGGTATGCCGCAAGCCAATTTTATTCGTTTGCCGCGCTCGGTCGAATGACTATGTCAAAATTGAATACGGTCATGTTTCGCGAATCGGCCGCAGTCAGTAATCCATCGGCAGGTAACGCGGTCCCGGCCGATCCGAAGACGCGCGTTTTGATCGTGCCCGGTCACGAGCCGGACTATGGCGGGGCGCAGTTCGGCAATATTGATGAAAGGAATTTAGTGGCGGAAATAGGAGGAGATCTTGATCAATTTCTTTTAAGCAACAACCGTTATCAGGTTTTTATCACTAGGGGCGCGCAAGCGTGGAATCCTATTTTTGCCGATTACTTTGCTAAAAATTGGGCGAGCATCGTATCGTGGGAACAGGCTTCAAAAAAGAACGGTTCCAGATTGGCGGCTCTTGGTTCTAATGGACCGGTTGTAAAACATCACGGAACTCCGACTGACGTGGCGTTGCGTCTTTACGGAATAACCAAGTGGGCCAATGAAAATAACATCGACTTGATGATCCATCTCCATCTGAATGATTATCCCGGACATTCTTCGGCCCGAGCGGGAAAATATTCAGGTTTGGTCATTTACACTCCGGCTGATCAGTATAACAACGGCTCCAAGACCGAAGCCGTGGCGAAGGCCGTTTTTAAACGGCTCTCGTTATATAATCCGATTGACAATTTGCCGGTAGAATCACGCGGCATAATTGACGATCCGGAGCTGATTGCCGTCGGAGCGAACAATACCGCCGACGCCGCGAGCATGCTTATTGAGTACGATTACATCTACGAGCCGCAATTCGTCAATCCGGCCGTGCGCAGTCTCGCGCTGAAAGATTTGGCATACCAGACTTATTTAGGTCTGGATGATTATTTCAATCGCGGCGCTTCCACAACCGTAACTTATGATCCGAAAATTTTATACGATTGGCGGAATCCGGTGTCAGGAAAAAATGCCAACCCCGAAGATATCTACGCGCTCCAGACGGCTCTCATTATGGACGGGGATTATCCGCCTTCGGGCAAAAGCAAAAATGATTGTCCTCACAGCGGAACTTTTGGCGCCTGCACTGCCGCCGCGTTATCGGCGTTCCAGCGCAGGAACGGTATTACGGATGAAGGGATTGGAGGAGTGAAAACCTTTGAACTGCTACGGAAAATTTATCAAGGAAGCTAGAACTCATCTCAAAATGAATGGCGCAGCGAGGCGGTTTCCCGCCGTGCGAACCGAAGCCCCGGAGGCCGAGGCGTATCCTGCGATACGAGCGGGGCCGAATGACAAGGCGGAGCCGGCGGTAAACCGCCGGCAGGAGCCAAGCCAGGAATCGGCTTTATTTTAGATGGGTTCCAGTCACTTCGCGCGCAAATAGAGATAAATATCTTCCAACGCCTTGACGGCATCGCCGACCGCGATGTTGTTTTGGTGATAAAAACCGTTCGTGCAATCTCCGGCGGCCCAAACGCCTTCTGTGGATGTGCGTTGGTTGCGCGGGTCCACGACCACTTGGTTGAACCGGTCTCGTTCAATAAGATTTTTGGCGTAATCAGTGGACGGCACCGAGCCGATTTCTACAAAGATGCCTTGGACGGGCAGTTCCACTTTTTTGTCGGTATCTTTTTCGCGATAAACTATAGCCGTGACAAACTGCCGGCCTGTAACCTCCAAGATTTCCGCGTTCAGGATCGCGTGCATTTTGGGATTAGCCAGCACGGTTTTAACAGTCACAGGATCAGCCTTAAATTCTTCACTGCGGTGTAGTAGCACAACGCTTTTACAGTAGGCGAGGAGATTAGCGGCGGTGTCAAACGCGGCATTGCCTCCTCCCACCACCGCCACATCCATATTGGCGAAGAGCGGTCCGTCGCACGAGGCGCAATAGACAATACCCCTGTTTTCATATTGGTCGGCGCCGGGCACGGCCAATTTGCGGCGGGCACTGCCACTTGTGATCAAGACGGTCCTGGTTTCGTAGGTTTCTGCGGAAGTTTTAACGGTAAATCCCGCGGCGGTTTTTTCCACATGCTCAACAAGCGCGCCTTCTTTGACCGCGACCGAATCGGCCGCGTAGGCCAGCAAATGTTTTTTAAGATTAGCCGCCAAGTCCGCGCCGGAAAGGGAAACCGTGCCGATCCAGTTTTGGATTTCCGTGGACACTGCGCTTTGGCCGCCGAACTCTTTGGCGATGAAAATTGTTTTCAGGCGCTTGCGCGCGGCGTAAACTCCGGCCGCCACTGCCGCAGGTCCTCCGCCGATGATTGCCAAATCGTAAGTCATATGGTTTCTAAATTTTTTCGTCTGGACCTATAGAATATAGCGTATAATTCGCAAACGCAAGAGCTGTGCGGCGGTCGGCGGACGCTTAACAAGCGCGCATGACGCGCAAGCCGTTTACTCAAAATAAAAAATTCTATGGTATGCCGTAGAATCGTGTTACCAGCGCGAATATCGTACCCGGTCCGCGTTATTTTTTTGCCCGCCTCAAAAACGCCGGCACGGCGCTCCAGTCGTCATCTTCATCGGGAAGAGTTTTCTTTTCTTCCGCTTTCGGCGTTTCTTTTGCGGGTACAGGCACGGCGTTATAAATTTTGCCTTTTTCGGCCGGCGTTTCATGGCTGAACAGAGAACGTTTTACGCCGGGCATGTCGGGAAAACCGGAAGCGATTACGGTTATTTTTACCTCGCCTTTCTTGAGCTTATCATCGCGCACCGTGCCGAAAATAACCTTGGCATTCGGGTCAATTGATTCAGTTATGATTTTGGCGGCGTCTTGAATTTCAAACATAGTCAGGTCGTCGCCGCCTGCAATCGAGAACAATACGCCTTTGGCGCCGTGGATGGAAAGTTCCAGAAGGGGAGAGTTGATGGCGTTTTTGGCCGCCTCCTCGGCGCGTTTTTCCCCGGACGCCATGCCTATACCCATTAGAGCCGAGCCGGCATTTTCTAAAACTGAACGGATGTCGGCAAAGTCAACATTTATAACACCCGGCGTCGTGATTAGGTCGGAAATTCCTTCTACCGCCTGGCGCAGGACTTCGTCGCACATCGCAAAAGCGGCCCGCGCGGTGGTTTCTTTGCTTACCGTGGAAAGCAGACGGTCGTTTGGAATTATGATGATGGCATCCACCGATTTGCGCAGATCTTCCAATCCTTGTTCGGCGAGCTTCATGCGCTGGGCGCCTTCAAAGAAAAACGGTTTGGTGCACACTGCCACGGTGAGCGCGCCTATTTCTTTGGCTGTTTTGGCTACGACCGGAGAGGCTCCTGTAAACGTGCCGCCGCCTTCGCCGCCGGCGATAAAGACCATATCGGCGCCTTTAATCGCTTCCTGGATTTCTTCTTTGGTTTCTTCCACCGCGCGCTTGCCGAGCTCGGGATTCATGCCGGTGCCGAGGCCGCGGGTCAAGTTTTTGCCGATGTGGATTTTTTTCTTGGCAAGAGTGTTGTGGAGATCTTGGGCGTCGGTATTGACCGCGATGAATTCAACCCCTTTGACTTTGGAGTTGATCATGTGGTTGATGGCATTCTTGCCGCTGCCGCCCACGCCCAAAACTTTGATTCGCGCGAATGCTTCTA
>JAGWZX010000014.1 GCA_018968805.1 Patescibacteria group bacterium
CGGCCGACCTGGCTTCTGATTTAAAGGCTAAGATCAACGAGCGAAATCAAGCCATCGCGCAATTACAGCAAGAAATTGCCGCCTATCAGGAACAAGTGGATAAGACCGGTGCTCAGGCCAAGACTCTTAAAAATGCCATCACTGCGTTGGAATTAACCCAAAAAAAGCTATCGGCCGAGATAAAAGTCATCCAGAATCAAATAGCTTCTTCCAATTTGACCATCAGTCAGCTTAATTTTCAAATCAGCGATACTGAAAACAAGATCAAAGACACACTGACCAACATAAGCGCGACCATTAGACAAATTAACCAGGCGGAGTCCAGCTCGCTTGTCGAGGCGCTGTTTAATTATCCAACCTTGTCCACTTTTCTAGATCAATCGCAATCTTTTTCTGAACTGAATAGCGGATTGACGGATGCTTTGGCTAATATCCGTATCCTGAGGACCAATTTGCAGGATGAGGAAAATAACGTTGAGGGCAAGCGCAAACAACTGGTACAGCTCTCAAATAATTTGTCGGATAAGAAAAAAGTGGCGGATTACAATAAAGCTCAAACCAATAAATTATTAACTGACACGAAGAATCAACAAGCCAACTATCAAAAAATTCTTGATCAGAAGACGGCCCTGATGCAGGCTTTTGAGCAGGAAATTTTAGATTACGAATCACAGTTAAAAATTTCTATTAATCCCGCCAGCCTGCCGCCGGTAGGTTCCGCGCCCCTTAGCTGGCCTCTCGCTTCAATCAGAATAACCCAGTTATTTGGCGCCACTGATTTCGCCCGATCCCATCCGCTCGTCTACAATGGTCAAGGTCACAACGGCGTTGATTTTGCCGCCTCGATCGGCACGCCGGTCATGGCCGCGCGCGGAGGGGTGGTTGAGGGTACTGGCAATACCGACGAAGTTTGTCCGGGCGCTTCTTATGGCCGATGGGTTTTTATAAAACATGATGACGGTCTTTCTACCATTTACGCGCACCTGTCAGTAATTAAAGTATCCGCAGGTCAAACCGTTTCCGCGGGTGACGTGATAGGGTACAGCGGTGAGACGGGTTACGTTACCGGTCCGCATTTACATTTTGGCGTATACGCCAGCGAAGGCGTGCAAATTACGACTAGAAAAAGCGCGGTGTGCAGAGGCACGTACACGATGCCCATAGCCACGCTCAAGGCTTATTTGAACCCGTTGTTATATTTGCCGTCCTTGTCTTCCAATTAAGCCCGCTTAATAATCCACAGGGCGCCTTCCGCCCATTGACATTTTGTGTTATAATTGCGAAATTAAAATATTGTAAAATTTATGAGCCGATTCAAACTCAATCGCCAAAGCGGGTTAGTTCAATTGATTGTAATTCTGGTAATTGTTTTAATCGTGCTGGGCTATTTTGGTTTTAATTTGCCAGCGATCATTCAGTCGCCGGGCGTGCAGACAAATTTGCATTATGCGTGGGATCTGGCGGTTTTAGCGTGGAATAATGTTATAATCGGCGGGATTGACTTTGTGTGGAACCACGTGGTTATGGGCCTATTGTGGCACAATATCGTAGCGGGCATAGATAAATTAGAGAGTTCGCACGGTTCAGCCATCACGCCTGGTTCGTCTTCTGTCTCGCCTTAAAAAATTTATAAGTACTGGAGAATGATGGCGGCTTTTCATCCCGGCCGCGTTACAACAAAAGCAACCTCCGCACCGACGCGCAGTGATGTCACAAAACATATATTGTGCGACATGTGTATATCATAAGCACAGCGCCCGTCGCACCCATTCCCCGCCGTCATATTTCAGGTTGCGACTGCAGGATCTCTTCGATGTATCTTTGAAATGAATCCACTCGTCCTCGCAAATTTTCCGGCAAGCTTTCATAATGTCTAGGTTTTAATTTCAGTTGTTGTATTTGCGCGGAAAGCATGGTCAAAAAATACTTGAAAATCCGCTTCTCGGCCGGACTCTGAACTTCCCCGTTTATAAATTCGTATTGACCATCGTCAAGATCTTCATAATTAAGTGACAGCATGAAAATTGGCAAATGGTTGACTGTTTTACACCGGATTTTCCCGTCCTCCAATTCAATGCCGTATTTTAGGCTCGCTCCGTATTCACGGGTTTTTTGACTGCGGCGGACCACGTCAGGCAGATTCTCTGAATAATCCAGACTGTCCCAAGGCATGCCGAAATTTCTACCGAGCACTTTTTTTGTTTTGTTCATTACCGCGGCGCTCTGATATTTATTATTACTGATTTCATCAAAGGCGCAAACAATGTGGCCGGTCGCGGTGTCCATCAGTATATTATCTACGCCGTTAATATAATCGTCATAGCGCGACGCTCTGACGATTATAAAACGTTTTCCCATGTGTTTGTGCATAATGGCGGTTTTAAACATTTCAAACGCCGTTCCCGCGTGTGTGTTTTCTTTGCTTTGAATTTGTTTTTCATCATCAGAGTCGTACCGATCTCTTGTCAATTGGTCAGCGATTTGCCTGTCTACGGGATCATATGTGTCAGGTGGCGGAATAAGCCGAAAATCCGGCGCGACGGTCAAACGTTTGCCGGCCGGTGCGCCTTCCTGCATTTCCTCAATACGTTTTGCCAATATTTCATGTTGTCTCGCAAGATATTCCCTCACCTTTTCGGTTGGTGTCGGCAGGTGCTCGGGCGTCTTTGTGTTGGCGGTTGGTATTCTTTCCATGGAAATTTAATTCGGCGTGATGAAATTTTGCATTGGCGGTTTTTCTTCAACCACCTCCTGGACATTTGTCCGTCTCAATAATTCCGCCTTAAGCGCCTCAGCCAGAGGAGCATCAATGACACTAAGCGCCCCTTCCGATTCGGAACCCGCCTGTTGCGCCTCCCCCGCCGTAAGGATCAGAAGTGAACTTACGCCGAACATCCTCTGCGACAAGCTGCGATTGACATCAACGTCTTGAATTTGCCGGTAAGGAATGGAAATTTCCCGTTTGTCGATAATTCCCCTTTTTATGATCAGCGCGTATTCGCCGGTGGAAAAAGTGATACTGGTGTATCTCACCCAGCTTATTAACATACCGATACCGAGCGCTACGCAAGCGATCACAAACAGAGCGATATTGATGTCATAAACGATGATTATTACGGTTCGGTGATCAAGCCCCAACGCTGACATGGTAAGACTTTCTATAAGCGTTCCTTGGGCCAAAAGAACGATTGCGGCGATAAACATGAGGACAACGCCCGCTAAGAGGTTTTGGTAAAGATAAAAACGGAATGTTTTGCGGCCAAGCTTTTGTTCGGTTGGCATGAATGTTTTTTTACATTCTAGCGCGTCTGGCGGTTTTTGTGTACCACCTTATCGATTTTTGGTTCACTGTCCATTTAAGGCCGCCCGCGTACCCGGGCCGACATTGCCAAGCGGTTGCAAACCATGCGCTGTTTGATAGCTTTTTACGGCCGCTTCCGTCAGTGGTCCAAAGTATCCGGTGATCGGTCCTGAGTACACGCCTTCTTTGGTCAAACGAAGCTGTAGTTGCGTGACGGCGTTGCCGCTTAAGCCGCGCTCAAGCGGCACAGTAAATTTATAACCAGTCGCCTCTCCTCCCGAAATTGATGTTTGGGAAGGACTCGCGCTTATTGTCGGAGCAGAGATCGTCCCCGATGTTGAAACCGTAAAAGCGGAAAGATGCAAAGTGTTGCTCACGTTGCCCGCCAAGTCGGTTACGGTAACGGTACAGTTATTGTGAAGGCCATCGGCCAGTTTATTGAAGATTACAGTATTGGATCCGACCGCGGCTGAAAGTACCGGGCTTCCGCAGTCACCGGTGTACTGGATCGTCCCCTCTTTGCTTGAATTGAAAGTGTATATAGGCATGGCGGTATTTACAACACTTGGGACAGGCGTAATTTCCGTGATGACGGGCAGGGTCGTGTCAATGGTTTTGGCAATATCATTTCCGGATAAAGCCGGACTGGTATTGCCGACAGCGTATGTAATGACGACATTGCTGATTTGAAGCGGCGCGGTTTGGCTCGGGCTTCCGCTTGTCACGGTATATGTGGCGGTGTAGGTAGAACCATTATTGCCGGTGCTCCAAGAAAGCGGCGTGCCGTTGTATGAACCGGAAATACTGGCGTTAGGCGCCGGACTGGCGGGAATAAGCGTGAATGTAATCGAATCGCCGGGTTTGAGCACGCCCCCAGTGGTGGCGTTGGAGGTAATTGTGGCACTGCCGCCCGAGTTGTCGGTAGCCACACTGAGATTTGTCCGGCTGCCGTTGCCCGCCGTGTCGGTAAAACTAACAGTGATTGGTATGGAAGAATTCTGAACGTCGTTTTGGGTGATGGTGTAGGTGCTTGAATACGGGCCGCTACCCACTCCCCCGACTGAAACTGATTGGCCGGCGATAGTAACTGTCGGAGTATTGATTATTTCATTTGCCGTAAAGGAGATTGTAAGAACGTTGCCGGCTCTAGCGAAAGTATTGCCGGCGTTATTTGAAGTGATAGTTAGCGATTGCAATGCCGGAGATTGTCCGTCGGTTACCTGCACGGTCGCGCTTCCCCCATACGGACTGCGATCGGAGACGCTTACGGTAGTTGGCTGGATGGAAAGAGAGCCGCTGGCGTTTGCCTGGAACGGGTTGCCGCCGAAAGTCAGCGTTATGGTCGCGGTCCCGGAGCCGCTGATGGCGGAAAGCGGATTTCCGGCAAGATTGCCAGAAAAGTTCGTGTAGTCAGACAAACTGGTCGTAACAGGTTCCGAGTAGTAAATCACCACTGTGTTAGGTCCGGTTATTTTAGCGCTTACGACGGTCGGTACGCCGGCATAGACGGGTATGACAGCCGCCATATATAATCCAAACGCGAGTATACCTCCCAAAATCCTTATTTTATTTCGCATTTTAGCGATATTAGCTGATAAAATTTGCCACCAGTCTAATCCCCGCGCAAAGCGGATGGGTTATCCCGGGCGTACAGTAAAAGAAATCTTACTAGGCTTTATTATAATACGTTTTAGACTGGAAAGATGGTGCAAAAAGAAACCCCGCTTTAGGGCGAGGTTTCTTAATTTTCTTATTTATTAGCGATATTTTCGTATTTTTGCCAGCAAGCCGATGAAGATTGCCAAGGGGCGACGCCTTCTTTGTCATATAGGATTCTGGCGAACTCCATATTGTCTTGGAGTGATGTTAAATCCAGGCCGAGTTTCTTGGCCTCATCGGCGTGGTAATACTCGTTGATTTGCATTACGCCGATGTCGCCGTGGTTTATTTTCCCTCTGACAACCCTGCCGTCCGGACCAAATTGGCGGAAATGCGACTCGCAACCCGCAATATCAGCCAGAATGGGGGTGTCGGCAAAATATTCGCGCACGCGCTCCTCAGCCGTTTGCGGCTGATCGGGAGCGGAAAGCGCCGAGTTATCAACGATTGTCTCGTCCGCGGCCTGCGGCGCCATATAATTAACGGGCGCGGCGGTGGCTTGTGCTGTTATAGGCAAGAACCCAGATGACAGTGCCATGACAAGTGAAATAATTTCAATCATCGATTCAGTTTAAGATTAATGAACCCCAACACCAAAAGTCACACGGCCTCGGGCTTCGCCCAACGAGGGATGTGGCTATTCGCCACTCGCCCTCGGCCTGGTATTGGTGCGGGGTTATTATCCGCTAGCCGCAAATACTTCGTTCTCCCGAATATGCGGGCGGATAATAAAACACCAGACCTGACGTCTGATGTTGAGGCAATCCTAGCATTTTTTGCAAATCATGTCAATGATTTTTATTGCAAAATTATAATAAAACGGCTCTATGTAGCCGTTTTATATAGTGAACGAATCAACGTTTTTTACAATGTCATAACCGGAAATTTAGAATATTCCGAAATCAGGATTTTTCCATAAAAAAGCCGAGAAAAACACTCGGCTTCAAGCAAAGCGTCTTCCAAGGCGTTGTGCTTTCCGCGTGCCACGTTTAGCCCGACGTGTTTAATTATGAAATTCAGGTTTATTTTGGAGTGATTGTTTTCCAGGGGAATCGGAAGGCCCTGTTTAATCAAGTGAAAATAAGCTATGGAGTGCAAATCAACGGTGCGATGGGCCAAGGGCCAGTTGATATGATAGCGGTAAGCTGTTTGCTGGAGAAAATCGCGGTCAAATGATGGATTTTGGCCGGCCAAGGTGTATTCTTTGCAAGTTTTGATCCACCCTAAAAATTTTTCCGCCACTTCCCTATCCGTTTGCTTTTTGGGATCGGTAATTTGCGTTCGGGTCATGCCGGTTACCGCCAGCGCTTCGTCTTCAACATGCGCGCCGTCCCAAATCCGGCATTCCTCATAGAATCGGTTTTCCGGATTATCAAAATCCACCGCGCCAACCGAAACTAGCGAGCATTTTACCGGGTCAACACCAGAAGCTTCAACGTCTACGATGATCATGGGAATTATTTATTGAGTTTAGCTTCAAAAAGTTCAAATTTTACAGGGTGAACTTCTTCTGATTGCTCCTCGTCAATGAGAACAAACGACATGCCAGATTCTCTGACAAATTTTTCCAACAAATCATAACGCCCAAGCGTTGTGCTAAAACCGATAAGTATTTTACCATTCTTCTTGAGATGAGCGGGGGCTTCTTTTATGAACCGTTCAATGTTGCGGTAGTGCGGATCAAAAACGGCTTTTTCCAAATCCGCCACAGTTTCTTTGTCTGTCAGTCCAAAGGGAACATTCCAGAATATAGTATCAAACTTTTCTTCGGGTTTTAATTTGTCGTAGAGGTTGCCTTGTCTCGTTTCAACTTTGTCTTGAACATGATGCAGTACACTGTTTATCATCGTGTTTTTGACCGCCTCGGGATTTATGTCTATCGCTACAACCTTGCCTGCCCCTCTCTCGGCGGCCATGACGGAAATGACACCTGTACCGGGTCCGATTTCCAGCATTTCTTCGCTAGTTTTGGCCGGCGGGCGTCGGGCGAAAAATTCAGTGTCTTTAAAATATTTTGGGGAGAATACTTTAGGCAGGACTATAAATTATTCTCCTAAGACGGTAATGCGATAAGGTTTTTGCTCTTGCGCGCTTTGCTCCAAAAGTTGACGCGTCCCTTCAAGATAATCTTCGTATCTCAAAGGTCCTGGTTCTTTTTCTTTCATACTTGTTTCTCTGTCGGGATGCCGAGATTTGAACTCGGACCGCACGAACCCGAATCGTGCATACTACCGTTATACTACATCCCGTTATCCGACGCTTGGAATAGTAGCAGATTTTCTGCGGCGCGCCAATCACGATTGGCGCGCCGCCCGCTAAGACTTCAATTTCATCACAAACGCTACACGGGTGAGAAGATCGTCGACTTCTTTTTTCGGCATGCCGATTCGCGCGGGCGAGACCAATTCATTTTTGACTTCGTTAAGACCGTGCCGTTCCACGTTAAAACCAAGGTCTTCAAAAAACATCCGCGCTTGCCGTTCATCTCTAAAATAGTTTTTGCCGACATCAATGCCTGCCAATTCCTTAATCCTTCCTATGCTGTGTTGCGATTCGGTGCCGATGCTTATGGTAATGTCCGGAGTAATCCAAACGCCGCCGAATTTTTCCAGCAGTAATCGGACATTGTCCGCATACCGCGCTTTTTGGTCAAAAGAGAGATATCGCATCAATCCTTCGTTTATGACGGAGATTGGTTTGTTTTTAAAATCATGAACGGCGGCAAGAAGGGAATTTTTGTCGAGCGCGTCGCCTTCCTTAAAACTCAGGTTTGGCGGAGTCGCCGTACCATTCTTAGCCAACCGCGCGGCAATGTCTTTTTTCAGACGCGCCATCTCAGGCAAATCCAGTTCAACATACTGAAGAGTTGGTTCAGTTTCGGCCATCGCCAAGCCGCGCGGCGACAAACCGGCGGCAATTTCTAAAATTTGCTTCGCGGCATCGTTTTTGAGCAACCGATTCGTCAATTTGAACCGCGCTTCAAAAAACGGCTCCATACGGGAGCGTCTGGCGCTTTCCATATAATCCGTATCCTTCTCTGTCGGATTGACGAGTTTTTCAAATTCAGCGAAAACTTCCTTGGCGTATGGAATGCCAGACAAGGTTCTGGCATAGGCCACACCCCAGGCCGTCGGCCCGATTTTTTCATATCCGTTTTTAAATTCCGCAACGTTTTCTTTCCCCTCTTTCATTGTGCGTCCTGGAAGATTCGAACTTCCGACCTCGCCGATGTGAACGGCGCGCTCTAACCAACTGAGCTAAGGACGCTTTCCTAGTTCCCTAATTTTTTAACCTTCTGATGTCCTATTTCAACCCTTTGCAATTCGCCGCGGGCGTAAAACCTTTGGCTCTGGCGTCGGTATCGGAATTAAACCAAATTTTATTAGCGTCGGCAATCTTCTGGGCGCCGGCGCACCAGGGATAATAATATTTTGTGCCGTTCTTGGAAGCGACCAGCTGGCCGCTTGCCGATGGCGCGGCGGTATTAAACGCATTAGCGGTCGCGGCGCCTTGATTAGAATTTCGCGGCGCCGTCCCGCCGTCAGGCGGGACGGCGCTTTCCGTCGCGCCTCCGCCATCAATAGTTACCGGTTCGCGGCTGCTTTCAATAACGGATAATCGGCCCAAACCGAACGAAGCAAATCCGACAAGCACGATAATTGCCGCGGTGTAGTATTTATTAAGTTCTTCTTCCCCGCTTTGAAAAATCGCAGGTAAACCCTTGATTTTTTCCGCCAAATCTTTTATACTCATTGGACTTAATAATACACCATGGCAACCAAAAAAGCCGGCGGTACAGCGAAAAACTTAACAGACGTCAACCCGCAATATCTGGGCATCAAGCTCTATGGCGGCGAAGCCGCGAAAGTCGGCTCGGTTATCGTGCGTCAGCGCGGCACGCGTTATCTTCCCGGCAAGAACGTCGGCATGGGCAAGGATCGCACTTTGTTCGCGCTTAAGATCGGCACGGTGCAGTATGGCCACATCCGCAAAGTCGGTTTTAACGATAAGACCAAAGTCAAGAAAACTGTAAGCGTCATCGAAAAGTAAATTGTCGACCTGCCAGGTCGACCTAACGAAAAATCCGGCGGCCGCCGGATTTTTCGTTAGGCAGCCGGTTTAATCACCACTTTCAATTTAGCGGTCTTGTCTTGCAATTTAATATCCACCACCCGCTCCCCCGCTTCTTTGATCGGCTTGTCTAGCTCGATGAGTTCCGGCAAAAGGTCAATGTGTTTCTGCGCTTTCATGGCGGCAATGATTTCGTTTTTGTGAATGCCGGCGAATAAATGTCCTTTCTCGTTTGCTTTCTCGGAAAGCTCTATGGTTTGGCCGTCAATGGCCTTGAGGTTCATAAACAGCAAATCTTCCTGTATTTTGCGATTTACCGTGTCTTCGGCTTTCATTTTTTCCACACGTTTGACCGCGGCTGGCGTGGCGACAATAGCCAACCCCTTTGGAATCAGCAGGTTTAACGCATGCCCGTCCGCGATATTTTTCGTTTCGTATTTTCGCCCGACCTTCGCGACATCATGCAGCAGTATGATTTTCATAGTATTCGATTAACTTATAATTTACATTTGGCTCAGCAATTTCACGGCCTCGTCCATTTGCGGATCTTTGCCCTTGGCCGCGTCATCTGCGGTCATCGGCACTTCAATGTCAGGTTTGATGCCCATTTCGGAAATTGAATGGCCAAGAGGCGTGAGCCACCGCGCTACTGTCACTTTAAGCGATGTG
>JAGWZX010000015.1 GCA_018968805.1 Patescibacteria group bacterium
TAGACGGATGGCATAGGCTCGAAGGCGTAAATGTCGAACCCATCTCTGAAATTTTGTATAAGCAGTTGCGTATATTTTCCCTCATGAGCTCCGACAGAAAAAATCACCTTTCTTCCTCTGTCGGTATTTTCCCAGGAGCTGATTTTTTTTATGACGTTTGCTTCACCGCTGGTTTCCGGGTCTGTACCGTAACCAAAACCCATCCCTCTTAAAGTCCATGAATGGAGTTTCTCATAGAACGGTTGAAGGGACAAATTTCCGGAGAAGTATCTGGTGATATTTTTTTTGACTGTAGCAAACATATTTTGTATTGCTGATTTGGATTATTTGTGGCAAGTATACGGCTGATTTCGCAGATCCCATTGTGAGATCACCTTTTCGTATAGAGCAAAGTAAGTGTCGCACATGTGCTTTTCGGTAAAACGCTCAAGGACACGTGTCCGAGCGGCGCGGCTCATGCTGGCGTAAATTTCAGGCGAAAGCGAAAGGACGAATCTAAGTCCGTTTGCCAAATCGTCAGAATCGCGATATGCGGCAATGTAGCCTTCTTTTTTGTGGCACACCGCTTCTTTGACGCCGCCGACATCGAAGGAAACGACTGGCAGGCCGCACGAGAGAGCTTCCAAGACAACTAAGGGAAAGGTTTCGGCCAAAGAAGGGAAGAGGAGAACGTCAGCGGCGCTGTAATACTTTGCCATCATTTCCTGACTGCTTACGAACGGTACGCAACGGACATTATTATCTGTCGAGGAGGGGCTTTCGCCATCACCTAGACAGAGGAACAAAATGTTTTTTTCATCGCTGAAACGCGCCGCGGTTTCCTTGAAATACGCGCCACCTTTCTCGTCCGAAGCGCCGCGCGCCGAGGCGAATAGCACGATTTTTTTATCAAGAGGCAGTCCGAGGGTGCGCCGCGCAACTTTTTTTTCGCTCGGCTGAAATATATTTTCGTCAATACCGTTGTAGATTATGGTGATTGGGTGGTCACTAAGGATGCTCTGTTTTACCTTTTCCTGAAGCCAGAGACACGGCACCACAATGTGAAATTTCGCATTGGCGTAGACGCGCTTTTTGACCGCCTCAAGGTGGGCTTCATTATTCCAAAGGAGTTCTTGGTAGGTATCAAGGCCGGGACATTGGAAAAAACCGTTTTTTAAGGCGCCGCCAAAAGCATGGCCGCAATGCGAGGTCACCGGCCACATGTCGTGAAAGGTCCAGACCACAGGTTTTTCCACCGCTAACTTGCGCAATGTGTCAAGCTTGAAATAATTGCCGTGTAAGTTATGGCAATGTATCAGGTCGGCCGTTTTGCATTCCCGCGTTTGCAAAATTTTATCAGTATTGAACCATTCAAGGTCCGTAGCCAAAAAGCGGTGCAGTTTTTCAGAAAGGATGCTACCGAGGTCCTTGCCGGTAATTTTTTTAAAAAAGCGGGTAAACAGGTTGGGCCAGCGCGTTAAAAAGACGTTTTCATCCCTAGAGTATTTATGTTTGACGAAAAGGGAAGTGCGATGATTATTTTTTACGAGCCAATCTTTGATTTCGTAGGCGACTCGTGCCGCTCCGCCATTTATGTCACTGTTGTTTATAGACAAAACATTCATGATTTTTGATACAGTGCGGCAATACTGTGCCCGCGTATAAAGGGACGGAACAGACGCACGAGCCGATACAAAATTCCCCGCGGTATCCGCCGTTCCAGAACTTTCTTAAGCTGGGGCAGGGTGTTCTCCAGTCGGGTGAGTTGAATGTCTAGGTAGAGATGCACATGATAAGGTTGGAGCGGTTCATAATACATTTTCACGAGCCGGATGCCCAAGAGCGGAGCAACGGCGCGAAGCGAGTGTCTGTCCCAGAGTCCCATGTGATGTGGCGGCATATTGAGGATGCCGTTTTGGTCGTGGGAAATGAATGATCGATTATTTGGGACACTGACAAAAAGTCGACCGCCCGGCTTTAGGACGCGCAGGCACGCGTCAATAAAAGTTCTCACCTCGGCGATGTGTTCTAATACCTGAAATGTTACTACCATGTCATACGTTTTCGGGTGGACGGCTGAGTGTTGTTCTATAGTTTCACCGATAATTGGCAAACGTTTTTTTCTGGCATTATCCACCGATTGCGCATTCAGTTCCAAGCCAACGGCGCGGATACCTTCGCGCTCCAGCCGTTCCACAAACGAGCCGTTACCCGAACCGACTTCCAGGATGCGGTTATTTTTTGTGATGAGCTTGAGCGCGATTTTATGTTCCCACTTCCAATCCATATAGTACCACGAAAATTTCTGAAGCTTCTCGTAGAAAATCCCGTCACCGGAGAGGGTGAGAGGGTAGTAGAAGCGGTATCCAGTCGCTTCGCACCGGTAGATTCCCACCTCCGGTACGCCAGCGAAATAGCGGTCTACGGCGATGTCAAACTGATTACTATAACGGGTAATGATTTCACTGCTCTTTAGTGTTTGTTGGAGAACGGCGGTTTTGCCGTTGATGGGGCTTGGCAACTGATCGGATAGCATGGGGTTATGGCGCAGTCGAAATATTTCTGCGCGGAAAAACATCCAGGAGGCTTCCCGGCGTGGCGTTGTAAATTTTTACGCCTCTTCCGTCGGCATATTGTTTGATGCTGCGATACACTTGCCACAAATTCAGGTACGACTTCAGCGTAACTTCCAGCGGGCTGTGCCACTCGTTATATCCTTGCCGAGTCAGAATGCTTTCTTTTTCGTCGTAGAAGTGACGAGTGTCGCCGATATGTAAAATCCAGTCGTGGTCGACACCAAGCAGGTTGATTTCCTTGACGCCGAGGTATAGAGCGATAAACATTGCGATGTGTGGACTGGTCTGGATAGCCGGCAATTGTCTCGTAAGTTCGATTTTACGAACCGGTCCGCGGCGCATGGTCGTGAAATAATAGAAGACTTGTTGTTTTTGAAAAAGTTTGTATTTGTCTATGATCGGCTTATCGGTCAAGGCCACAAACACTTTTTGACCGGCCGGCATTTTCTTTCCGGCGTCTTCAAACCAAAGCTTGTATTGCTCATCGGTAATTGGCGAGTGCGCGCCGGGGAAGATATGGTACTCGGGTTTTATAATTGCGAAATCCGGGTGAAGAAAAAAATTGCTGACGCTCACGCAAAGCTCGCCCTTGAGTTGTTTCAAGTTCATTTTGTTTATGGATGGGCCGGTGGCGAGGATGAAGCAGCGTTTGCCAGCGGCGGTGTTTTTTAGAGCGCGATTAGGCCAAAGGGCTTTGCGGTCGCGGAAATACCACCACCACCAGTTGAGGTGTCCGCGCTCGGTGCGGAACCAGCCGGAAAGTTTCCGGCCTATTGTTCCGATAACAGGAAAAGACTTCAATTTTTTCCTAAAATTCTGGTCCATTCCTATTTTTTAACGTAGTAATAATTCCCCCGTATCGTGGGTCGCAGGTTTTTTATTTCATCCTTTAAAAATTCTTTTACGGCGGCACGCGCTCCGGGGAATCTGTCCGTTCCGTTGTCCTCGCCGAAGAAATCGTCAAATATAATTATCCCTCCGGGAGAAACGAGGTCAAAAAGGTTTTCCAAGCAAGCCCGGTATGACTCATATAAGTCGCCGTCAACGTGAAGCATGGCGATCGTTCGTCTCGGGTGGCTCGGCAAAATCTTATCAAAAAATCCTTTTCCCAACACAGGCAAGGCTTCTTTGGGAACACCCGCTTCAGACAGGACGGCGCGAATAAAATCCGGGCTGTATTTGTATTTGCCGCTCGGAGAATTTGCCCATTCTCCCTTCTTCGGTTTTCTGAAAGAATCATCCTGAGCGGTTGGTTCTGGGAATCCCTCAAAACTGTCGTATCCGTAGATGACCCGGCCGCCGCTCTCATCCTTATCTAAAATATGATTTAGTGCGGCAATGATTGTCAGAGATCGGCCGGCGCCCACGCCGCACTCCACAATGTCACCCGGTACGTTTTTGATCATCGCGAAAAATTTTTCCCAGTAAATGACATTGCCGATATTCGCCATATCAAGCTGGAAAAATTTTTCGTCTATTTCCTTGTGTCGCGAACCCTCAAATGATGAAATTTTTTTCATTTGCTTTTTATCGTTTTACGGAACACATACAAGCCGGTGGCGCCGTTCCATTTGGTCGGTTTTTCCAACGGCAGAATGTGTCTTTCAATCCACGATAGGAATGCCGCGGTCTCTTTTTCCTTGCCGGTGATTTTCATATCGCGCAATACATTAGGCAGGCGGCGGGCGAAGTCTTTAAGGAGTTTCGGGCCCTGCGCCCAGTCCTGGTCAAAGGTTTTCCATTCCAGCCTCATGTTGATTTTTTTAGCGAATTCCGTGAACTCAAGCGGCGTGAAATAATGCAGGTCGGCGAGCGTGATTGGCGCGTCAAAAAGGAAACGCAGAGTCTGCAGGATGTAGCCGCGGGGATTGCTCCAGTTGGGACTGGTTATGACGATCGCGCCGTTTTTGGCGAGCCGCCGTTTTAACAGCCGCAGGGTGGCAAGGGGATTATCCATGTGCTCCAGCGTGCCTAAGGACATGATGATGTCGTAACGGCCTTTGTGGCGCGCGACGTTTTCAACGCGGTACT
The DNA here is from genome assembly GCA_018968805.1 of Patescibacteria group bacterium. Classification (GTDB taxonomy): domain Bacteria; phylum Patescibacteriota; class Minisyncoccia; order Phycocordibacterales; family SIBU01; genus SIBU01. The sequence goes on from JAGWZX010000015.1 coordinate 4,587, forward strand.
CGAGGTTCGGAAGCCGGTAAGTTTCTTTGGCCGCGCGGATCGCCTCCGGACTGAAGTCAACGCCGACAACCTTTTTGGCGCCGCGCCGCGCCGTTTCGAATGCCATAAGCCCTGTGCCGCAACCGACATCCAGAACCGTTTTGCCTTTCCACGATACCGATTTTGCGACCGCTGCTTCGTCGATCGGTAATGTTTGTTTTTTGCCGAAGAGCAGTTTGGTGTAATGTTTTTTTTCGCCCTTGCGGTACACCTTGTCGTAAAAAGCCGATAATTCTTTGTTTTTTTTCATATTTGTGATCGTTGGCGTTGAATAAATCGCAGTAATTCCATGAGCATTCGTCCGTTGTCGCGGTAAAGTCTTTCTATGGTTTCCAATTTAGATAAATCTTTTGACCCTAAGAGGCGGGCGGCGCGCCAGAGAAACCGGGTCGGGCGCGAAACATGGTAGCGGACTCCGCCAACCTTAAAGGTAATCAATTTTCGCGCTCCTGGCAACCTGGTCAGAGCCAGCCGATCAAGGGCCAAATATATTTTGGCGAAATCGTAAAAATATCCCTGATAGTGGATAAACGGGACGCGCTTTCCGCCGCTTATGATTCCGCCGCGGTTGTCGCCGCGGATCGGCGGGATATTTCCTGCCATTACCATCGGATTTTCGATGAAGCGGAACGGCAAACATTCTATCTCGGTCCGCTGCGATTGGGGAAGCGTTCGCGAAGAAACAAGATATTCAAGCAAATCTTGGTCGCTTCCCAATGGATTTCGGTAATCGGAACGGTTGAACAACCCGTAATCATTAGCTAGGCATTGTTCCTTTGCCGCGGCCGCTTTGGCCGAATAGCCGCCAATGTCTTTTTCAAAACTCTCCAGTTCGCGCTCGTATATTGTAAACCAGTCCGGATTGGCAATTGATACAAAAGCCGGCCCGCCGTCGGTCATGAAAGTTTTGCCCCGGGTGTCTTCGGCTATTTGTTCAAGTGGCGCGTGGATCGACATGTCGGCGTCAATATGCCAGACCTGGCCGCCCATGCTTTTTTCGGCAAGCCAGTTTTTGAACGCCAGCCAGCGCAGGAAGCAGTTGCGCTCGTAAGGGGAATAGCGGCTTCCGATTCGCGGAAATCGCTTCGCGATTTCCGCGAATGGTTTTCCGTAATCAATAACGGTCAAACCAAGCGACGATAATTTTTCCAAGAAAGCGGGCGAGAAAAGCGGGAAACCTTCAATGACAAGGACGGCGACAGACACTTTCGCGCCACCGGCATTTTCGATGCTTCGGCCGAGTGTTTCAAGAGGCACGTTCGCGCGGAACCGCTCTTCACCGCCGGCTGCCCACGCCGACGTGATGAATAGCGGCGCTTTGGTTGTAACGTCAGATTCCATATGAAGCGAGGCGGGACAGCGCGGTCCGAAAACCCTCGCCGCCCTCGCGATGGCCCATCCAGATTTCCGGCGTGAAGCCGATCTTGCTTTTTTTGACGAGTGGCAGAAGTTTCCGCCACGGCACCTCGCCTTCATCAATCTGCAATCCTTCGCCGTCCAGTCCGGCGGCGTCGGAGAGATGGATATGCCGAACGTAAGGCGCGAGCGTTTTGAAAAATTGCACCGGATCTTTTTTGGCGTAATGGCAGAAAAGTTCCGCGTGGCTTGAATCGTAGCAAAGGCCCAAGCCGTTTTTCTTGGCGAAAGCGGCTATCTCGTCAGCGTCTAGAAAAGTGTTGGAATACCATTGGCCGCCGCGATACCAGGGAAAAGGCGGTAGGTTTTCCAAAAGCAGGTCAACGTTTTCGTAATGAAGTTCGGCAAGACTTTTGGCCAGGCGTTCGTACATTTTTGCCCGCTCGGCGGCGGAAACGAAACCCTCGCGGCTCATGCCGCCGACATGGATTATCACCTTGATTTTTTCCGGCGTGCCGCCGAAAAATTGGCGGATTTTCGGAACGATATTGAGCCCTCTTTCCGCGTTCGCGACGCTTTTTCGGCGAGCTGTTTCGTCCAGACTGCACAAATCCAGAAGATCGCTGCCATAGAGCTCGGGAAGGTGCACTACCAATTCCGACTTCGGATAACGCGAAAATTTCATTTCTTTTTCAAGCCGTTCGATGTCCCGCGAGCTTAAATGCAATTCGATTATTTCGGGGGTAATTTCAGAAACGAGTTCGGCGAGGTCGTGAGGCCGGGCGATGATTCCAAAACGGCCTTTCGGCAGGCGTTTTGGGATTCGCTTGCTTTTGCCCAGATCTTCGCTGTTGAAGAAATCATTGGCCGCGAAATCGCGGCGGGCTTTGCGGCCGATCAGTTCGTACAATGACTGCGGCGAGAGCCCTTTGGCCGGACTTCTGGCCGTGACCGTGTCGCGCGTTATTATCCGCCCTTTTTTTATGGGCTTGGCTGCCGCCAGGCTTTTGCCGAGATTCTTGCGGTTGATCGCTTCGCCGCTCGTTACGTATTTTTTGTTTGTTCCCAGAGCCGCGGAAACTACGCGAATGTCCCGGACCAGTTGCCTGAATTCTTCCGGCAGGAGGCTCACGGCGTGGTCGGGGCCGACCATCGCGCGATCGAGGGTGATGTGGCGTTCGATCACTTTGGCGCCGAGAGCCACGGCGGCCAGAGTCGCGGTGGCGCCCAATTCATGGCCGGAATATCCGACGAACCGGCCGGATATTTTTTGGAGTTCCGGAAGAAAACGCAGGTTCAAATCTTTCGGATGGGCGGGATAAGCGCTATTGCAATGCAAAAGGGTGAATTCGGCCTTTTCTTTTTTTAAAAAGCCGATGGTTTTTTTAATTTCCTCAAGGGTGGCCATGCCTGTTGAAATCAGAAGGGGTTTTTTCTTGGCCGCGATGTGTTCCAACAGGTCTAAATTGGTCAGGTCGCCCGAAGCGATTTTGTAAGCCGGCACGCCTAATTTTTCCAGATAGTCCGCGCTTTTCTTGTCCCAGGGCGTGCAGAGAAATATGATGCCTTTTCCACGCGCGTAGGCGGCGATTTCGGAAAAAGCTTCGGGCGGAAGGTCGGCATTTTTTATCAATCGTATGAGGTATTCCGTGCCTATGTCCTCGGCCTCTTCTTTTCGGGCGCCGGGCGCGTAGAGTTCGTCAAGGTTGCGCATTTGGAATTTGACGGCGTCGGCGCCGGCCGCCGCCGCCGCGTCGACGAGTTTTTTGGCAATGGCGATGTCGCCATTGTGATTGATGCCCGCTTCGGCGATTATAAACACCGGCGCGTCTTCGCCCACGGCGCGCGTGTCTATTTTTAAGGTTTTTTTATTTTTTTCCATGTTCTTTTCTGGTTTCGTCCAAAATCCAGGCAAGCGTCTCGCGAATGGCGCGAGCGGGTTTCCAGCCGTGCCGGATAAGCCAATCCGGCCGACCAGAGAGTGTTTTGTCGCGGGTGCGCTTGTCGGCGAATAGACCGCGATCAACCGCCACCTTGAATTTTTTCTCGGAAAGCGAGCGGAGCAAATCGACTACTTTGCGGATTGGATAGGTTCGGCCCGAACAAATGTTGACGATAGCGCCGGCTGGTGCGGCGCGCAAGATCAGTTCGTAAGCGGCTATGGCGTCGCGCACGTCAATGAAATCCCGTTTTTGAGAAAGGTCGCCGACGGTTAAAAACGGTTTTTGCGCGCCGCGCTCAATGGCCGCGATTTGCCGCGCGAATGAGGCGACGACGAAACGCGGATTCTGGCCTGGGCCGACGGTATTGAAGTGACGCAGATGGACTGTGGGCAGCCCCAGATCGGCGTAAAAACGCGAGGCCTCAAAAAGCCAATGTTTTACCAGACCGTAAAGCGAGGAGGGGTGAGTATCGGTGGCGTTTTCATGCCAAGGTTTCGCTCGTTCGCCGTATTCAGCGGCCGATCCGAAGGTAAGAATTTTTTCAAGATGGGACAGGTCACCTTTTTTGCGTAGCTGGTAAACGGCCTCCAAGATGCCAATGGGCGCCGTTACGTTGCTTTCTATTGAGCGGCGCAGTTCTTTTTCATTGTCGGGAATAAATGACAGGCCTTGCGTCAGGATTATGTAGGAAGGATTTTCTTTACGGATCAGCCGCTCAAGTGTTCTGGCGTTGGTGCTGCCTTTGCGCTGGATTTCTTTCGGCAAATCATCGCTCGGCGCGGAATGAAAAACCGCAGCGACTTCGCCGCCTTGCTCTAAAAGGAAACGGACGTAAGCCGTCGCTATGAATCCCGTTCCGAAGAAGAGGTATTTTTTCATGGTTTTTAAAAAATATTTGACGTTTGTGGAAAAATCACGGTACTACCTCGGAATCTTAATGATGATAAGGCGCGTAGCGGCGCGAGCCGAGTGCTGATGCGGTTCGCCCGGCGGAATCCAGAGCCAATCGCCGGCGCGGAGAATGAATTTCTGTCCGCCCGATATGGCGGGGCCGAAAAGCTCGTCCGGATTCTCGGCGCCGGAAGGCAATGTGCGGCGGCGCGCTTTCAAAAGCGCGCCGCCGCACACAAACTCCGCTTCACCCTCCAGGCACAGCCACAGGTCGCCTTGCCGGACATGAACTTCGGCGTCGTTTGACACTAACACGTCTTCCAAAATAGAAAACGGCAGTCCTTTTTCTCGCGCTGTGCTAGCAAAAGGCTCCGGGGGATTTTTCCCCGTCAAAGGTTTGGCCGAAAGGGCTTCTTGAATATCACTATTTTTAATAATGACCGTTTTCATCTAATTTTTTCCGTTTGAATTCGGTTAAGCAAATTTTTCTCGGCTACCGCCCAATCGGCCGGTTCGTCAATGTCCACGGCTTTGGATTCGGGCAGGAGGAAGATGCCGATTTTGCCGCCGAGCCGGTTTCGGTTTTTGATGAGAATTTCTTTTTTAGTTAGATAAAACGCTCCGTTTTCGTGAACGACGCCAGGAAATTCCTGGCGCCGCGGCCGCTTCATGTAATCGTAATTAAGCGGTTTGCCGTCCGGCGTCCAGAAGAATTGTTTATGCAACACGCCTGTCAAAAGGGAATCGTCTCGCTTGGCAAAAAACTGCTCAATGGCTTTGTCCAGATCTTCCGATTCCGTGGCCGGAGATGT
>JAGWZX010000016.1 GCA_018968805.1 Patescibacteria group bacterium
CATGCTTCTTCCGGACGCGCTTGAGCATTTTTTTCGGATTGTCGGCGGCTATCTCAAAAAGATCGGATCCCACCCCGTCCGGTTCGCTTATATCGCGGTCGCAGTCCTCGTCCTTTTCCAGTTCATCGAGCTCTTTACGGTGTCAAAACTGTTTTCTTCCGACAGCGATCTCAAGGCGGCGGCGTATCTGAACGACCATTTTCAGAGCGGTTCGATCGCGGTCTTCAACGCTCCGGTGGTTTCCGATTTTCTCGTGAATCAAAATTCCTACCTCATCCTTGATCTCACCGGCATGCCGCCGGTCGGACAAAATCCGCTTTTTTTGAAAGTTCTTCCGGACGCGGTGGTGTCGTATCCCGGCCAAAAATTCTTAGCGGCCGGACAGGCGGTTCTTATGAAAAATTACGCCAAGGTTGGCACGATAGAGGGGTACCAGATTTATAAACGCATCCGATGACCGACGCACCGCTGACGATCTGCTACTTCGGGATATACCCGCCGGTCGCGCCGCGCGACAGAATCTATCTCGATGGTTTGAAGCGCCGCGGCATCCGCGTCAGTCTCTGTGTTGACGGGAGCAAGGGATTGCGAAAGTTTTGGCGGATTGCGGCGGAACACCGCGCTCTTCTCGGACAATACGATCTTCTGTGGGTCGGCTACTCGAGTTCTATTCTCGTGCCTCTCGCGCGGCTTCTCTCCGGGAAAAAGATCGTATATAACGCTCTCAACTCGTGGTATGAAACCGCGATTATCGATCGGGCGATGTACCGGCCTTTCTCGGCGCGGGCGATTTTCGTCTGGCTCGTGGATTTTTTCGCGTTCCATGCGGCAAATCTTTCGTTGCTCGAGAGCGAGGAGCAGAAGAAATTCATCGCGAAGACGTTTCGGGTTTCGCCGGAAAAGCTTGTCGTTGTTTATACCGGAGCCGACGAAACGGTTTTTCATCCAGACCCGTCTGTCGCCAAAAACAAGACATTCACCGTGATTTTCCGCGGCATGTTCCTGCCGGCGACCGGCGCGGAGTTTGTCATTGAAGCGGCGCGTTTGTTAAAAAACGAAGACATCAACTTTCGTTTAATCGGTTGGGGCGAGCCGTTGCAGGGTAAAATTCAAAAAATGATCGCCGATTACAACCTTTCCAGAGTTTATCTCACTACCGTTTTCATGCCCGCCGACGAATTGCGCCGCACCATGCTTTCCGCCCATGTCATGCTTGGCGCGTTCGGTAATAACGAACGCCTTGAACGCACCATTCAGCACAAGACCTTCGAGGCGCTGGCGCTCGGCATGCCTTACATTACGCGCGATTCGGAAAGCAATCGCGAGCTTTTGACCGACGGCGTTAACGTCCGGTTCGTGCCGCCGGCAGACCCTAAGGCCTTGGCCACGGCGGTTTTGGAGCTTAAGGACAATCCGGCGCTCCGCGCCGCGCTTTCGGCCGGCGCTCGCGCGCTCTATGAAAGCAAATTAAAAAACGATTTGCTTGCCGGAGAAGTTTACAAACATTGCCTCCGTCTAACCAACCGATTCATTTCTCGGCAATGACGACGAGGTTTCCGGAGAACATAAGTTTGTCGTCAAGACCCCATGTTTTGGCGATGATTTTTTGGCCGAACCGGATGAGAAGATTGCGGTTGACGAATTTAGGTTTTACGGTGGCGCGGCTGAAGCCGGCATTACCTAAAAGCTCGCGCGCCAAGCGCGCCGTGAACGCGAATTCGTGGGTGATATCCGAAAAGAAAGTGGCAACGCCGTGGAGACTCTCGCCGTTTGGCACTTCGGCCAAAAGAATGCCGCCGTCTTTAAGTTTCGCCATGATCAGTTTCAGACATTCCAGGACGCGCTCTTTGGGGATATGCTCAAGAATATTGAAAGCAGTGATGATATCGAATGTCCGATCAGATTTTTTTGAGAGATAATCCCAGAGATTTCCTTCATGAACGTTTGGCAAATTGAAATGCATTCGGGCGTATTCCACGGCCGCGGCCGAAACATCCACGCCTTCAGAGTTGGCGTAGCCGAGTTTGCGGCAGGTGTCAAGGAACAATCCCGGACCGCAAGCGATATCCAAAATCGCCGCGGTGCGGTCTTTCGGGAAAAAAGGTTTAATGTATTCATCTCGGTATTCGCCGAATCGGCGTTCGGCTAAAGTCGCGGCTGGTGCGACAAACAAGGCGTCATAAATGTTTTCAGTCATGATTTTGAGCGATGCTTTTAAAGACCGCCAGATACCGGTGCGCCGTTTTCTCCCAAGAAAAATCGGCCGAAGCCGCTTGGCCTAGTGTTCCCCGGCACCGGCGTGCTTCCCGGTCGCGCCAGAGCGAAAGGATTTTTTCTGCGAGGTCAGCCGTGTCGTTTCGCTTGAACAAGACGAGCGCGTCGCCGCCGTTCAATTCAACGTTTGGGGGAATGTCCGAAGCGATGACCGGACAGCCGGACACCATCGCTTCCATGATCGGCAGACTGTTTGATTCGTGAAGCGACGGCATCGCAAGCATTGTGGCAGAGCGGTAAATTTTAGGCAAGTCGCTGAAATTGACATTGCCGATAAATTGGACTTGTTTTTCAAAACGATTGGTGGCCACGAATTGATGAAGCGGTTTTGAGCCGGATCGTTCGCTTCCGGTGAGGACCAAGGGTACGACGACGCCTTTATCGCGCAGTTGGCGAACCGCTTCAAGCAAAACGATATGATTTTTGTGCGGCCAGTGCTGGGCCGGATAGAAGACGAATTGTTCCGGCAAAGAATATTTTTGCCGGGTTTCGGCTAGAGTCTCCGGCGAAAAAGTTTCTCTGAAGATTTGGTCCACGCCGTCTCCGATGACGATCACTTTTTCCTCCGGGCAGTGGAAATAATTGATGAAATCGCGGCGCATGAACGCCGATGACGCTTGAATGCGCGCCGCCTGCCTGACCGTCTCCGAGTAAGCGGCGGCGCGCCGCCGCCGTTCGGCGGGCGAGAAAAATTCGGGAAAGTGGACGTGTTGGATATCATGGAGACTGACCACCGCGTTAGTCTGGAGACCAAGCGGTGAGAGAATAGTGGAAGGTACGTACAAAATATCAAGACCGAGCGAATCAATTTCTTTTATGGTTCCTGCTTGAATGAGCGCGTCAAATGCGCCATAGAAATTGCGAAGACCGGGCCTGATTAACAAGCGGTTGCGCGAAGCCAGAAGCAGGCGCCGGAAGAGTCCGTCGGAAAGCGACCGCAGTTCTCTGACTGTGAAATTTTTGGCGGAAGCGGCGAGCGCGGAGAAAAATTCGCGGTCTCTTCCATTTGTGATAATCAGATAATCATTGACGCTGTCCGCCGCCATGAATCCTTTGATCAGACTCAAAGTGTAAGAAGTAACGCCGCCGGCGGCGCGCGGAGCGATGTTATAAACGGCGATTCCTATTTTCATAAACTCCTGATGACGCGGGATATGTATTTTATGTCGTAGGAGGAGAGTTTGGTTGATGACGGCAGGGTGATGCCGCGATAAGAAAAGTCCTTGGCCACCGGCCACGAACCTTTATAATCCCGATAAGGCGGCAAATCGGTAATCGGGTAAAAAGCGACGCGAGTGTCAATACCGTGTTTGGCCAAGAGCGCGACTAATTCATCCCGCTTGACCGGTGCGTTGTCCTTGAGAAAAACCGTGAACATCCAGTAACTGCTCTCGGCGTATGGTTTTTCGGCCGGAAGGGCAAGCCAGGGAACGTTTTGAAGGAACTCCTTATAAAGAGCGGCGTTTTTCCGCTTGATGAGAAGCAGTTTATCAATCCGGCCGAGCTGAGCGAGACCCAGGGCGGCTTGGAGGTTGGTCATTCGGTAATTAAAGCCGATGACGCTATGCCAGTATTTTCGGTTGGCGTCCATGCCGTGGTCGCGCAGGAGGCGGATACGTTCGTTCAGCTTTGGGTCATCAGTCAGGCACATGCCGCCTTCGCCGGTGGTGATGAGTTTGTTGCCGTAAAAACTGAAACAACTTATCGCGCCGAACGAACCGCAGGGTTTGCCTTTGTATCGCGCGCCATGGGCTTCGGCGGCGTCTTCAATGACCGCGAGGCCGCGCCGGCCGGCCGCTTCCATTATCTTATCCATGTCGGCCGGGTGGCCGTAAAGATGCGGCACGATAACGGCCTTGGTTCGTTCGGTCACGGCGGCGTCAATTTTGGCCGGGTCAAGATTGAAAGTTTCCGGTTCCACGTCCGCGAATACCGGCCGAGCGCCACTGTAGCGAACGGCATTGGCGACCGACACGAAAGTCAAATCGGGCACGATTACTTCGTCGCCCGCGCCGGTTTCCAGCGCGGCAAGCGCGAGGTGCAGTGCGGCGGTGCCGTTCGTAACGGCCGCGCCGAACCGCCTGCCGCAGTAGCCGGCGAATTGTTGTTCAAACTTGGCGACAAAAGGGCCGGCCGAGGAAACCATGCCGCTTTTGACGGCGCTCGCCACCAAGCGCATCTCAGTCTTTCCGATATTCGGTTCGGAGACGGGGATTTTTTTCATTGCATTTTTCGGTAAATGAGAATCAATTTGTGGGTCTGGGAAAATTTTTTCCAGAAGACGAATCGCAGGGGAATTTTTTTAAAAGTGTAGCCGACGCGCGCTTTCTTTTCCAGCCGCCACTTGGAGGCGGGGAAAAGCGACATAACAGATTTACCGTCTCGCTCCGATAAGAATTTCGGTCCGATAGCCAGAGCGATGAAGATCACAGAATTTGGCGCCGCGAGCCGAGCCGCGACATTTTGGACGAGCGCGCGATAATCTTTCTGGTAGTAAAGCACTTCGTTAAGAAGAACCAAGTCAAAGGTCCGATTGATGCTTTCGAGCGCATCATTAATATCGGCGGCGATCAGACGGTTGAACACGCCGGCGGTTTCCGCTTTGGCGACAGCCTTCGGGGAAATATCAACACCGAAAACAATTTCGGGTTTGCGATTGCCTATTAAGGCGGCCATGAATTCGCCGCCGCCGCAACCGAGGTCGATGATTGAGCTGGCCGATACGGCGTACGGCTCAATGATTTCAATTTTCTTTTTGACAATGATGTTGCCGGCTTTGAAGTTCCAAGGATTATCACACTGCTTCCAGACCTCGTCAAAATACTTTCGCAAGTGCGCCTTCTCAAGGCCTATTTGATCACGGTCAATCACAAGGGGATTTTACCTCATTCTCCGGTTAATCACAATCGTTTGCCGTGCTATCATGATGCGTGATGAACAGCGAAAGACGCCCCATCAAGGTGCTGTATTTATTTGCCGGCGAGCGGAAAAAGCCGATGGAAGAGTGGCGTTCCGGCCGGATGCCGGATACCCACCTTATCGGGTTCAATCATCTTGCCGAATACGGGGTTCGGGCCTCATATATCGAGAATGGGTTCGTTAACCGGATCCGGCGCCGGAACTACAATCTGACCAATCTTTTTTTACTGCCGTCCGTTTTTCGGTATGATGTCGTCTTTTCCGGCGCTTCGCTCTTTCTGCCTTTTGTCGCTAAAGCGGTGCTCGGTTTGCGGCGCCCCAAGTTTGTCTGGTATAACACCTTTTTTACGAACGCCATCAAGCGCAATCGTACTCGGCGGTTCAGGCTGTGGGCTATACGCAAAACCATCGCTTCGCTCGACGCAATTGTTTGTCCTTCCACGGCCCAGCGGGAATTTTTGATCAAAGAAGGTTTTGACGCGCGCAAGATTTTTTTCGTACCGAATGGCGTGGACGCGGAATTTATTGATAAAGTTTCGGCGGCGCGGCCAGAGGCCGCGCCGCCACCGCCCCCTTTCATCCTCTCCGTCGGCAAGGACATGGGCCGCGATTACAAAACTCTTTTTGCGGCCGTTGCGGATCTGCCGGTGCAAGTCAGAGTGGCGGCTCTGCCGCGCAATTTGAAAAACGCCGGGCCGGCGCCTCTCAATGTTAAAGCTGAGGGCTTTGTGCCTTTTGGCCGTTTAGCCGAGTTATACGAGGAAGCGCGTTTTGTGGTAATTTCCACCAAGAGCGAAAATCACCTCGACGCTTCCGATTGTTCCGGCCAGTACGTCCTTTTGGATGCCATGAGCGCCGGCAAAGCCGTTATCGCGAGCGAACGCGCCACGCTTGCGGATTATGTTTCAAACGGCAAGGAAGGATTAATCGTGCCTCCGGAAAATTCTTCCGCGTTGAGAACGGCGATCAAAGATCTTTTGGATCATCCGGACAAAACGGATTTTCTTGGAAAAGCCGGTCGGGAAAAAGTCGTTGAAAATTTTACTACCACGCGTCTGGCCCGTGATCTGGCCGACATTTTCAAAAAAGTCGTCAGTTAATGATTATGTTATGCAAAAACCGATAACTGTTTTGTGCAACACGCGATTTCCTTCCACCGCCGCCCACGGCGTCTATCTGGCGCGCTTGTGCGAATCGTTCGCGGCCGAAGGCGTGAGCGTGGAACTGGTTGTGCCGAAACGCGGCCGGGAAGTCAAAGCCGAACCGCTCTCTTTTTACGGCGTTAAAACGCCCTTTCGGGTGCGTAAAATTTGGAGCTTTGATTTTATTCTGCTCGGGCCGATTCTTCGCAAGTCGGCCTATTGGTTTCAGGCTGCCAATTTTTATTTGTTCGCGCTCGTATATTTTTTGTTCCGCTCGCGCCGCCGTCTCGTTTACACCATGGACAATCTCGGCTGTCTCTTGACTTTTATTGGCTACAGGGTGGTGTTTGAGGCGCACGTCGGCATCGGTCCTTATCGTCAAAAGATGCTTAGGCTGATCCGACGCGCCGAGCGATTGGTGGCGGTCAATTCTCTCATTAAAGACGAGTTCGTCAAAGCCGGTTTTCCGGCCGAAAAAATTTTGGTCGCCCCGAACGGCGTTGATCTCGCGTTATTTTCCGGCGGCGAGACCAAACAGGAATTGCGACGGAAACTTAGCTTGCCGGAGCAGGCGCAGATTGTCGGTTATGTCGGCCGGTTCAGGACAATGGGTATGGAAAAGGGCGTGGAAGAATTGGTGCGCTCGTTCGCGGCGTTCGCCTCGGCGAACGCCGCCGGAAACCCCCATCTTCTCATTGTCGGTTTGGCGGAAGGCGATGGCACGGCACTTGAGAAACTGCTCAAAGATTGCGGCGTGGCGCCGGAGAAATTTACGCTGATCGGTTTCGTGCCGCACAAAGAAGCGGCCCTTTACATGCGCGCCGCCGACTGCCTCATCATGAATTACCCGGACACGCCTTATTACCGCGTTTCCATGTCGCCAATGAAAATGTTTGAGTACATGGCGAGCGGCAACCCGATCGTGGCGAGCGATCTGCCCTCAATTCGTGAGGTTTTGAATGAGAGAAACGCTGTTATTGTAAAGCCAGACAACAGGGGAGCGTTGATTCTCGGCGTTGTCCGCGCTCTCTCGGAAGGCGCCGCGCTTGTGAGACAAGCGCGGCGCGACGCGGAGAATTTTACCTGGCAAAACCGCGCCAGAAAAATTCTGCAATTTTTATCCTAGTCATTTTTCTTCCAAAACGAATACAAACCTTTCTCTAATTCATATTCCGGCCAGACGAATTGCGGTCGCTCGGGTTGTTTTTGCGCCCACTGCCACATGACCGCGAGACCGTCAGCGAGATTGGTTTTGTCGTGATAATCCAGGATCCGTTCGGATTTCTGCCAGGTAGGGTAGGCGTTTTTCACTTCATGCCGCGCTTCCACGTGAACGTCTTTGCCCGCACCGATTACTTTGCGCATTACGGCGTTAGCCTCGTTGATACTGTAAAACACGCCGCTGCCAAGGTTGATTATTTGTTTTGACGCCCGCGGGTCGGTCGCCGCCCGCCAAAGCGGCGGGAGACAATCGCCTATGTAACTGAAGGCCCTTTTTTGCTCGCCGTCTCCGAATATGGTCATCGCTTCGCCTTTCATTTGCTGGTACATCCAAATACCCAAGACGTTGCGGTATTTGTCCCAGATATTCTGCTTGGGACCATAAACGTTGTGAGGCCTTATCACGCACCAATCCAAACCGTGCTGTTCGCCCGCCACCTCTATATCCAGTTCGCAGGCATATTTGGCGATGCCGTATGGATCAATGGGCGCGGGCGCCGCTTCTTCGTCAAACGGCGGTTTACCTTTGCCGTACACGGCCATGCTTGACGTAAAGATCAGGCGTTTGACATCATATGCGATGCACTGATTGACCACATTTGCGGTGGCGACGACATTGTTGCGGTAATTGAATGTTCGGATGAACGGCGAAAGACCTTCGGCGGCGTACGCGGCGAAATGATAGACGTAAACGGGGCGGTGCTTCGCAAAAATTTTCGCGAGCTCGGCGTCTCCGGCGTCCATTTTGTAGAACGTGATTTTAGGATGGACATTTTCCGGGAAGCCGCCCCGGAGCGTGTCAATGCCCACGACCTCGTATTCCGGGTGATTCCCGACAATCCAGTCGGCCATCTGCGAGCCTATAAAACCGGCCGCGCCGGTGATGAGAATTGTTTTATTCATGTGCGGAATGCTGGCCATGATATCATGTTTTCTCCGATAGCGGAATTTTCGCGGTATCAGGGGCGCGCGAGACAGCGCAAAAATAATTTTGCTTGCCGCCACAAGGAAACGCTTCCCGCCGAATGTAATCCGGAACGCCGAAACGTCCGCCAGACCGCCATGCCGCGGCCGGCGTTTGCGCCGCAGCTTTCATACCAAATTGTATCTACCGCTCGCGCCGCGGCGGTTTTATCATAGCGGCCGGTTCGGTCCAAGACTTCTCTTACGCGCTTGAGCCAGGCCGCTTTGTCCGAAAGAAATTTCATGACATCGGCCGGTTGGCGGGGAATGTGCTTGCGATGGAGGAACAATTCTTCAGGCGAAGGCGAAAGGCCGATAGCCGCAAGCTTTTCGCGCAGTATAACCTCAACGGTTTTCTGTTGTTTATCGCGGGCAAGCGTGGTTTGGCCGCCTGGATGAGCGCGGTAAAGCGTAATGATGTCAGGCAAGACCGCCAGACTGTGTTTATCGCTTAGCCGAAGCCACAAATCGTAATCTTCGGTTGGCGCGAATCCTTCGCGATAAGGATTTTCCGGAAGCATTTCCCGCCGGAGCATGACTGAAGATTGGGCGACGCGGTTTCCGAAAAGCAACGCGACCGGCAGTTCCTCCGGCGTAAAATAGTTTTTCCAGACGACGCCGGTGCGTTTGCCGTCCGCGTCAATAAGAGCCACGGATGAACCGACAAGCGCGAATGCGGCGTGATTATCCAAAAATTGTTTTTCAATCGCCAGACGGTCGGGCAGAGCGATGTCATCGGCATCCAATAATGCTATGTATTTTCCACGGGCCTCTCGCATTCCTTGGTTGCGCGCCGCGACCAGACCGTTGTTTACGGGGTTGTTGATCAGGCGGATGCGGGGGTCGTTAAATGAGGAGATTACCGCGGCCGTGCCGTCAGTCGATCCGTCATTGATTATCAAGAGTTCAAAATCTCGGAAGCTTTGGCGGAGTATGCTTTCAATAGCCGCG
>JAGWZX010000102.1 GCA_018968805.1 Patescibacteria group bacterium
AAGCCGGATGAAATTGAAAAAGTGGAAATCGCTGGCCCCGGCTTCATAAATTTTTACCTAGCGCCGGCATTTTTCCCGGAAAGCGTTGCCGAGATCCTTCGTAAAGCTCAGGATTTCGGTAAGAATCTCACGCTTAAAGGCAAGAGGGTGATTGTTGAATATACTGACCCAAACGTTTTCAAACCTTTCCATATAGGCCACCTCATGGCTAACGCGATCGGCGAATCTTTATCGCGGCTCATTGAATTTGAAGGGGCGTCGGTTGTTCGAATTTGTTACCCTAGCGACATCGGCCTTCACATTGCCAAGTCGGTATGGGCAATTTTGAAATGTGAGCCTGAAATGCCAAAAGAGTCTGAACCGGTAATTGCCAGAACAGCGTTCCTCGGCAGGGCTTACGCGGACGGCACTGCCGCCTATGAAAATAACCCTGTTTCCAAGGACGAGATTGACGTGATTAACCAGAAACTTTTTGAAAAATCCGATCCCAAAATAAATGATATTTATGAGAAAGGGCGGCGTTGGAGCATGGAACACTTCGAGAGAATATATAAGCGTGTCGGTACGGTTTTCGACCAAACAATTTTTGAAAGCGAAGTGGCGCTGGCCGGTAAGAAAATTGTCCAAGAATTTTTGGCGAGAGGAATTTTTACGCGAAGCGAAGGGGCGGTTATTTTTCAAGGCGAACTTCACGGCTTGCATGCGCGGGTTTTCATAAACGCCAAGGGTTTGCCGACTTATGAAGCGAAAGAACTCGGGCTTAATTTCAAAAAATTCGAGCTTTTTCCGGACGCGGCGCAATCGATTATTGTCACCGCCAATGAGCAGAACGACTATTTTAAGGTTTTGCGGCTGGTGCTTGAGTTGATCCGTCCTGACATTGGCGAAAAGACCAAACATGTCAGTCACGGCATGCTCCGCCTGCCTTCGGGAAAAATGTCGTCGCGCACGGGCAAAGTGATTACCGCCGAGGCGCTACTCGCTGATGTCGAGGAAATGGCGCTCCGGAAACTCGCGGATAGGGAATTGGACCAGAGAGAAAAAAATAAAATTGCCGAGGTGGTGGCGGTGGCGGCCATCAAATATTCAATTCTTCGGCAAGCCATCGGCAGTGATATTATTTTTGATTTTGACAAATCAATTTCTTTTGAAGGCGATTCAGGTCCTTATCTCCTGTATTCGTACGTCAGGGCGAAATCCGTTTTGGAAAAGGCGGTGCGGGATGGCGTGAAGGCGGCGGCACCCCGACGTAACGCCGGGGTGCCGCCCGAGCCGGCCCTTCTTGAGCGCCTGCTCTACCGTTTCCCCGAAGTCGTCGAGCGCGCCGCGCGCGAATACGCGCCGCATCTTATCGCCGCTTATCTTATTGAAGTTTCTGGCGCGTTCAACAGTTTCTACGCCGAACGCCAGATCGTGAACGCCGCCGACCCGCTTTCGCCATACAAAGTGGCGCTCACGAAGATCTTTTCGCTTATCATGAAAAATGGCTTGTGGCTTCTCGGTATCTCCGTACCGGAACATATGTGAATAAGCGCAAAACAGCGCAAAATGCTAGAATGGCGATATTCTAGCTTGTTTCTATGAATGACGAGGTGAAAAAAACATCAATTTCAGAGCGCGAAGAAAAAATCCTGAAATTCTGGCAGGAAAATAAAATTTTTGAAAAGTCGCTCGCGAAGCCCGCACCCAAGGGCAATTTTATCTTTTACGAAGGGCCGCCGACGGCCAACGGAAAACCAGGCATTCACCACTTGGAAGCGCGGGCTTTTAAGGATGCCGTTCCGCGTTACAAAACGATGCGC
>JAGWZX010000103.1 GCA_018968805.1 Patescibacteria group bacterium
TTGGAGAGAAAACTCTTCCGGCGTCAGAAAAGTCGCGCCGTCCGCCTTGATACTTTTGGAATAAAATACGGCAAGCAGGACATTTCCGTTTTTTATTTCTCTTATTCCGGAAGCTGGATTTGATTTAGCCATTATGAGCGGCGAATTCGCCGATTAACGCCTTGATTTTGGCATAAAAGTCCGCGCGTGTCCAAGCGCCGAGCCTGGCGCGGCCCCTTGCAATGAGGTCTTGTCGGAGCGGTTCGTTGTTCCAGATCTCCTTTATTTTTTCGGCAATGCTTTCGGGATTATACGGATCGAAAAGCAGGGCGGCCGGGCCTGCCTGCTCGCGCGGGCCGCGGATATCTGAGTAAAGCACCGGACAGTCCATGCCCCAGGCCTCATAGACCGGAATGTTGGTGGGCCCCAAGAAAGTCGGCATGACTAAAGCCGTCGCCATTTTATAAAGCGCGCTCATTTCGTCGCCTTCGAGAAAACCCAGGAATTTCACCTGTTTTTCAAGCGCGTTCTCTCTGACGAATTCCATCACTTTGCCGTAGGCACTCCAACCTTCCTGTTTGCCGCCCACGAACACGGCGGGCACGATGATGTTTTGTGTTTTTAAAAGGGCCAAAGCTTTGACCAGATTGAGATGATTTTTGTGCGGCCAGAATTGGGCGGGGTAGAAAATGAATTTTCCCGGAAGATCGTATTCGTTTTTCACCGCGTTTTGCCGTTCCCGGCTTATGGCGGGATCCAGATAACTTGGCGGCAGAAATGGCACAACTTCAATACGCGCAGGTTCAACGCCGTAAAACTCCACAACGTCTTGTTTGCCGATTTCCGAGTCCACTAGGATTTTGTAAGCCGATTTTTTGATGTTGTTGTATAAATATTCGCGCTTTTGCCATTGACCCGATGCGCGTAATTCCGGAAATTCGCTGTGGCGGCGATGCTCGAGGTCGTGGATCGGGACGATGGCGGGAATGTTCGTGAGAAACGACAATTCCGATGGCCCGTGGAAAACCATAAGATCGATATCATGTCCCAGGAAATTCATGGCGCGTTTTTTAGCATTACGGCGCTCCAGAAAAATTTCAAGGCGATAAAGGCGCATTTTCCTTATCCAATTCAAAATGAATACCGTTACCCTGCGTTTGAAAGTTTCGCGACGGATTTGTCCACGGCGATCAAGCGTTTCCGATTTCTTAATCGTGGCGAGATTGACGATTTGCCAGTTCGGAAGATTGAAATCATTGAAAGGGAAGTCGGGGGAAATGTTAAATACGGTAACCGAATGTTCCCTAATTTCCCGAAGGGCTTCCAGAAGATTCAAGGCGTACTGATAGACGCCGCCGGATTTGGTTGAACATTCAAAATAGAAACCGATCTTCATGGCGGATAGATTATCACGACTTCGTTCCCAAAAAAAGTCGTGTTATGATGGGCGAATTAAGTTATGTCTGAAAAGGCGACAAAAGTTCTTTATCTCTTTGCCGGCGAGCGCAAGGTGCTTGAAGCGGGCTGGCGGGCGGGGAAAATGCCCGACACTCATCTTATCGGCTTTAATCACTTGGCCGAGTTTGGCGTGGAGGCGGATTTTGTTGAAAACCGTTTTTTGAACTGGGTGCGCAAGCGCAATTACAATATCCCGCAGATTTTTCTTTTGCCGTTTCTTGCGCGCTACGATGTTGTTTTCTCCGGCGCTTCGCTTGCTCTGCCGTTTATCGCCAAAGTAGTATTGCGCATGAGACGGCCGAAATTTGTCTGGTACAACACATTTTTTACAAATGCCATCAAGCGCAATCGTACTC
>JAGWZX010000104.1 GCA_018968805.1 Patescibacteria group bacterium
AGCTATCCTACTACAATTTTTTTCTCTCGTAAATTTCGTAAGTCGCGTCAAAAGGATTATTATCGTCCTTCGGGTCAAATAGCGATTGTGTCAGTCGCCATTCATTTTTGTTCAAGATGGGGAAAAAAGTGTCGCCCGCGACTGTGGTGTGAACGCGGGTAAGATAAACCCTATCAGCTTCCGGTAGCGATTCTTTGTAAAGTTCTCCGCCGCCGATAATGAAAACCTCTTCATTTTTCGGCGCTTCTGCGAGTGCTTCTTCAAGAGAATGAACGACGATGGCCCCCGGCGCCGTGTAATTTTTTTGTCGGGTTATAACAATATTCACGCGTTTAGGCAGGGCTTTGCCGATGGATTCAAAAGTGGTGCGGCCCATGATGACCGTGTGACCCTTGGTTGTCTCCATAAAATACTTCGTGTCCTTGGGCAATCGCCAGGGAATGTCTTTTTTGGCGCCGACGACATTGTTTTCGGAGGCGGCGGCGATTAGAGAGATAATCATGTTATTTAATAGGCCACAATTTTAATGCCGCTAATAGCTTCCATCGGCTGGTATTGTTTGTTCAAGTTCTCAATTATTTCATCTACCGCTTTAGCGTCTCGTTTCTCCATTTTTTCAAAAGTTTTTTCCGGCAGGGTCAGAGTAATTTTCTGGTGATCGTTTTTTCGTTTCAGGAGTTCCTCGGCGGCGGAGTAATGCGAGTCGTAAATATGGGCGTTGGATATGGAGTGCGAATAAATACCCGGACGGACTTTTAATTTCTGGGCGAGAATATGGGCAAGCAGGGCGAAGCCTGCAACGTCATAGGGCAAGCCCAGGGTGACATCATTGGAGCGGACGATGTTGTGAAGACAGAGCCGGCCGCCGATGATATTCACGGTGAAAGTGTACGGGCAAGGCACATTTTTCTTTTTGAAAAGCGACAGGCCGTCTTGCGCTGGGTCCCAGGCGACCACGACGCCGTGGCGCGAGCCCGGTTCTTTTTCCAAGAGCTCAATCAATAGTCTGATCTGGTCGCGGCCGAAATGTTTGCGCCAGCGATAGCCGTAGGCGACAGTGACTACATCATTGGGGTTGGTGAAGATATCCCAGATTTTCGTGTAGCTTCGCAAAAAATCCGCCGGCTTGCGCGAGCCCATAATAAACCAGGCTTGTTCGGCGACAAAGCCGCGCACCGGAATTTTGCGTAAAGTCAGAATAGGGAAGCCGTCATTTTCCAGATCAACGGAAAAATGCACGCCAGGAAGGGCCTTGGTCTTGTAAGTGGCGCGCTCGCTTCCTTCGCGTTTGCTTCTGTTGTCTTCCTCGGTGCCGCGCGCCATGATTTCGCGGAGCAAATTCTGATAGACTTCGTCAAATTTGAGCATAGGAGGTTCCCGTTATATTATTACCAATCAAGATGGCTATCAAGTACCCATACTTGCCGGAAGGCCGAGAGATAAAATATGTGCCGGCCGATAATGTTTTTATGAAAGAAGCGGAAAGGACTTGCCGCGCACTTTCCACCGACCATTCTTTTCCGACAGGCGCAGTCATTGTAAAAAACGGCCAAATCGTCGCCCGTTCTGGAAATAAATCGAAAATTTCCAATCCAAAATTAATCAAAATGCATAAAGACGGCATGTGCGTTCGCCGGATTTTGAAAGTGCCGACGGGACAAAAATACTGGCTGTGCCCGGGCTGCGCTTCGCCAAAAGACCACTCCGAACAACGGGCAGTGTCCGAAGCGCAAAGAAATAATATCGATATTAGCGGCGCCGATCTCTATCTTTAC
>JAGWZX010000105.1 GCA_018968805.1 Patescibacteria group bacterium
GATGCCGCCGACCGGAGTGTATCAGTAGTCATCAGTAGATCCGAATTCAATCCGTAGATCCGTGTTAACTATATGTACAAAAACTACCAAAAACAATTCGCGGACGAGCTAAAAGAAATCAAAGACAGCGGCATGTGGAAAGAGGTTGGAGTGATGGAAGGCAAGCAGGGGCCGGAGATTGAAATCGTCGATCCCCTCCATGGTCACCATGGAGGGGGGCGGCGTTTATTGAACTTCTGCGCCAATAATTATCTTGGTTTGGCGGTGACCGATGAATTGGCCCAAGCCGCAATCGACGGCATAAAAAAATACGGCTTTGGCGAAGCCTCGGTCCGGTTCATCGTGGGAACTTCCACAATCCATAAAGATTTGGAAGAAGAAATCGCCAAGTTTTTTGGCCAGGAAGACGCGATTACCTATACTTCATGCTTTGATGCCAATACCGGTTTGTTTGAAACAATTCTCAAGGAAGGTGATGCGATATTTTCCGACGAATTGAACCATGCTTCCATTATCGACGGCGTTCGCTTGTGTAAGGCCGAGCGGTTCCGGTTTAAGAACGGTGACATGGATGATCTTGAACGGCAATTGAGGGAATTTCACGATCGCGTAGGGAACGGTACGGATCATTCCCCATCGGCGGACGGGTCGAGACCCGTCCCTACGCGCCCATCACGTCTTTTAATTGCCACCGACGGTGTTTTTTCTATGGATGGAATTACGGCCAAACTGAAGGAAATCTGCGATTTGGCCGACAAATACGGCGCATTGGTGATGGTAGACGACTCTCATGCGTCCGGAGTTTTGGGAAAAACCGGCCGCGGCAGCATTGAGCAAGCCGGGGTAATAGATCGCATCGATATTTTAACTTCCACCTTCGGCAAGGCTTTGGGGGGCGCGGGTGGCGGATTTACCGCAGGGCGCAAGGAAATTATCGAAGTCTTACACCAGCGAAGCCGCACCACTTTATTCAGCAACGCCTTACCGCCGGCCATCGCAAGCGCGGCTTTATATGTTTTGCAAAATTATGACGACAAGTTTATTCATCTGCGTCAGACGCTGGAAGAAAATACCGCTTATTTTCGGTCCGCCATGGAAAAACTTGGTTTTCATCTTGGGGGAGACGGTAAACACCCAATCACGCCCGTGATGCTGGGTGAGGAAAAATTGGCTGTCGAAATGGCGGCCAAGCTGTTTGAAGAAGGAATTTATGTTCGCGGCTTTACTTATCCGGTGGTACCAAAAGGTAAAGCGCGGATTCGGGTACAGATTTCGGCCGCCCACACAAAGGAACAGATGGACAAGACCGTGGCGGCTTTTGGGAAGGTAGGAAAAGAAATGGGAATTATCAAGTAACGACTTATTTCTACTTTATTTAAATTTATTTCTGGAAAGAAATATATGGAAATACTATAGAAATAGGGTTGAAATATATTGTATGAAATCTATTGTAATCATCGGCGGCGGCACAGGGACTTTCACGCTATTATCCGGCCTGCGCAAATATCCGTCAAATAATACTGTCATTGTCAGCACCGCGGATGACGGCGGAAGCACCGGGGTTTTAAGAAAAGAATTGGGTGTTATGCCCCCTGGCGACATTCGCCAGTGCCTGGTCGGGCTATCTTACGCGCCGGATGAAATGAAGCAGCTGTTTAATTTTCGCTTCGTCAAAGGCGGCTTGGCCGGCCATACGGTGGGAAATATCATTCTGGCCGCCTTGGAAAAAATCGTCGGCGTGGAAAACGGCATTGAACTGGCGGC
>JAGWZX010000106.1 GCA_018968805.1 Patescibacteria group bacterium
GGACACGATCGGACTTCCGGAAGCGGCGATAAATTTGGCGCACGGCACGGCGTATCTTTGTGGCGCGAAAAAAGACCGTTCGGCTTACGACGCTTTGCGTGCCGCGCAAGCCGATGTCAAAAAATTCGGCTCGCTTCCTGTGCCGCTGAAAATTAGAAATCCGGTTACGAAACTTATGGGCGAAATCGGCTACGGGGAAAATTATGAAAAATATGATGAAGAAAGTTACTTGCCGGATAAGATAAAAAGAAGGAAATATTTTAAGAAATAGCGGCGGCTCTCGCGCCGCGCGAGAGCCGCCGCATCCCTTTTCGAAAATTTTCTCGTGCTATAATAATTACTGATGAAAACCTTGCGGGAATGTCTGAAAGAAGCCGCCGCGGCTCGTCGCGCCGTCGGCCATTTCAACATATCAAACCTCGAGGGTCTATGGTCCGTGTTTAACGCCGCGAGAGAGCGCGGGGTTCCGGTCATCATTGGCGTTTCGGAAGGCGAGCGGGCGTTTGTCGGCGTGCGCCAAGTGGCGGCGCTGGTTTCGAGCTTGCGCGACGAGTATCAGTATCCGATTTTCCTTAACGCCGACCACACCTATTCATTTGACAAGGTCAAGGAGGCGATTGACGCCGGTTTTGACGCAGTCATTTTTGACGGTACGGAGTTGCCGTTTGAGGAAAATGTCCGCGTTACCCGCCAATGCGTGGAATACGCGCGCAAGGTCCGACCGGAGATTATTGTTGAAGGCGAACTTGGTTTTATCGGCAAATCTTCAAAAGTGCTTTCCGGCATTCCCGACGGTGTCAAGATTTCCGAAGAATTTTTGACCAAATCGGAAGAAGCGGTCAAATTCGTACGGGAAACAGCCGTGGACCTTTTGGCGCCGGCAGTCGGCAACATTCACGGCATGCTTTCCGGCGGACGTGACCCTGCGCTCAACACCGGTCGGGTGGCGGAAATTGCCAGAGCGGCGAATATTCCGCTCGTGCTTCACGGCGCTTCCGGAAACTCCGCCGAGGACATTAAAAAAGCTATTATCGGCGGCGTGGTCATTGTCCACGTAAATACGGAACTGCGCGTGGCCTATCGGCAGGCGCTTGCTATTTCTCTGCAAAATCATCCCGACGAAGTGGCGCCTTACAAGTACTTGAAAGACGCCTTGCTTGCGATGCAAAAAGTGGTCGCGGAAAAAATCGCCATTTTCAACGGCATCTCATCCTGAGAACGCGCCCGTTTGATTTTTTGACAGAGCTCGTGTACACTCTACCCTCATGAAAACGGAGATCAATCTTTCAGCCGAGCCTCGCGATATGAAGGTTTCTATAACCGCCTTGCGCAAAAAGGGCTTAATGCCGGCCATCTATTACGGACGCAAGAAGACAGCCACGCCTGTGGTCGTGCCTGCCGTTGAATTTTCCAAGATCCTTGCCAGGACGGGGGAATCAACGGTCGTGACTTTGACCACCGCCGAAGGGCCGCTTGACTCCCTTATTTACGACATTGACCGCGATCCGGTGACGGACACTCCGCGCCATGCCGATTTTTACGTTTTTGAAAAAGGCCAAAAAATGAAAGTGAAAATACCGCTGGAATTTATCGGTATCGCCCCCGTGGTTAAAGATCTCGGCGCGGTTTTGGTCAAGGTATTGCACGAACTGCATGTTGAAGCGGCACCGAAAGATTTGCCGCACACTCTCGCCGTTGATCTGGCAAAACTGGTAAATTTTGAAAGCCAAATTTTGGCGAGTGATATCGCATTGCCCGAC
>JAGWZX010000017.1 GCA_018968805.1 Patescibacteria group bacterium
TTAGTCCGATATCCGACACCCAGAATCACGTCCAGAGCATATAGAATTACCGGCTTATCGGATTTTGCAATATGCATTTTTTGCATATTGCTTTTTTGATTTACTTCGCCATCTTTGAAAATATTTCTCAAATGGCGAGAAATCACTGATTGGTCGACGCTAAAAAGCCTGACGATTTGTGCCTACGTCGACCAGATCGTTTCCTTGCCGAAATCACTACGGAGTTCTATGGCTCCGTTCGGCACCTGGTAAACGATAATTTCGCTATTCTTTTTTTGTTTTTTCCTTTGCTTTTCACCATCCTGTCATTAGGATTTTATGTCGAGCGGTATATGCCTCAATTTTTGAAGAGTGAAGAATGTGTTTGCGGTCAAATGTCAAATGGTGGAATTGAGCCACAAGTTCTTTGCGGTTTTAAAGACTGCAACATCGACTGAGCGCTTGTGTTATTAAAAGCGCCCAAAAGACATAAATACCTATGATTAATAATGCAACGTGTAGAAAATATAAAAAAACTCTACTAGCTTTAAAAACTTTTTGAATTAAACTTGGAATGAAAAAACTAATTAACGGTAATAATAAAAAGGGATAACTAATAATTAACCATCTGTTCAATTCTACCCCCTGATTGGGAAATAAATCATTTGGCATTAAAAGTAACAAACCATAAAACAAAATCCATGACAGAATATAAACGCAGGCGATAAAAAGGGTTTTGCCCCACCAGGTTTCGGTGTGGAAAGTTTTTTGAAGTCGCGAAATCATTGAGATGATGTTTAAGAATTAAGAATTAAGAATTATGACTAAAACAGCATTATTTTAACTTGCAAAAGAGTTTAATACCAGTGAAAGACAACACGCTGATGCCGCCGATGATGACAAACGGCCAAACGATCTTTGGAAGACTTTGACCGGAAGATGCGACAGCCGCGGTTTGTGGATTCGACATACTCACTACAGGTGGATTCGACCCATTCAACTCCCTCGACTCCGCTCGGGACAAGAAGCTCGTTGTTATTTCAGGTTCCGTTTTAACTTGCGCGAGTTCTTGCGTTTGATTGGTGACAACTATAGGCGGATTCGGAGCCGACGTTTCCCCGATACCGACCGATTGGTTAGTTGCGGGCAATATGGCCGGCGGTTCGGCGGGCGGCAAAGAAACAGAAACTGTGGAAATTATTGGAAAAGGAAAAGGAGGGTTGGGATTCCCGGCGGATGTTATGCCGACGGGCGGGCCGTTGCCGCCTCCGCCGGAAACGGGCGGCGGGGGCGGCAATTGATCAGTCGTGTCATCTACGCCAACAGTATCCTCTTCGCTATTTTCTTGCGGAATAAGAATAATGGACATAGGAAGTACGACAATTGTCCGGATTTCTTCCGCGTTTCCGGCCCGGTCGGTTGAGAAATACTCGACGGTGGTCGTGGCGGATGTTTCCATAATGACAATCGGTTCGGTGTAAGGCGTCCACGTCGAACCGCCATCAAGAGAGTATTCCGTCTTCAGAACTCCGGCATTATCATCCGAAGCGATTAGATTAACTGTTGTGGTCGCCTGCCCCGAGTCTGTCGAAGGACTTGTAGTCGCTATTGTCGTCACGGTAACAGGCGGTATGCTGTCGGCCGCGGCTGTTTCGTCGAGAGTGGCGACAGGAGGTATGTTCTCGTTTTCAAAAGCGCCGTCGCCGTTTTCGTCTATGGCGATGATATAAGGCGAGTTCGTGGCGGCCGGTAATTCTTCCACCGGAGGCGTTTCCGACGCGAGGGTCGACGAGGCAAGATTGATGACAGTTTCAACAGATGTGTTTTGATTTGAAATTGGAACGTCGCTCCAATAATATTCGGCCGTAGTTGTGCCGTTTTCGTTTTGTTCGGCAATGTGAAAGTCATAGGCAAGCATGTCGGGATCTTCGGCGGTGGTCACTACGCGGTATGTTGGCGCCGAACTGCCGCCACTCCCTCCTCCGCCCCCGCCATTACCCTGCGGATATGGCAAAAATATAAAAGTGTTGCCGTCAATGCGATCATAAGGCACATTGGGAATGCCGTATTCGATCGTGCCGTCCGGCTTCGGGCCGGTGTGATTGCCCTGATTGTCGTAAATGTTTACGGTCGTGGTGGCGTGGGTGCTGACGACAACGCCGGGCAGTTTCGTGACAAGATTGGCGGCTGGCGTCGTGGTGGCGCCGCTTGCCGTAACGACCATGTCATTGTCTTCCCCTTCGCCTTGGAGAATGGCAATTACTCTTGTTTTGACATCGTCTGTTGAAGGTAGGTCGGAATGCGCCAAGTTTTGGACGTAATATTTTTTGCCCGTGCCGTTTTTGGCCGAAGCAAGCGGCACGGTATTGTCGCCGGAAACGTAATTGAGCGTGAAGTCATCGGCGATTCTGGTGCCGAAGAGCGTGCGCACTTTTTTCTTTTTGGCCGTGATCATGCCGACGGTCGGTTTGGCATAGCCGATGATGTCATAAGTTTTTATCGCCGAAAGGTCGAGGTTGTCGGTGTTTTTGTGCAAGTTGTCGGCAAAGGAAAACATCGCCGGATTGCGGCCTTGGTTTGTCATGAATTGTTTCGTGTCGGCGTAGGAAAGATTGGAAGCGCTGCAGGATTGATCGGGGCTTGGCGTTACCAAATCGCGGACATAGGAGTAGCCGAGCGTGTCCACGTATTTTTGGCTTGGCAGGAGTTCAAAAACCGAGGGCATGTTTTGGGTGATGGATTTAACTCGATTGGAATTCAAAACGCTGATGGTGTGAAAGAGAGTATTAACTCCCATATCATCCCCATACATAAGTGCCTTAAACGCCAAAGGCGCGCCCAATTCCGGCACGCCAATGAAGATAGCTCTGCCAATCGCATCGCCGCCGTTTTCGGCGATATATTCTTTGGTCACCAAGCCGCCCATAGAGTGAGCGATAATATCCACCTTTCCGGTAGTCGAGGAAGCCGTAATGGCGTCAATTTTATTCTTGAGCAAACCGGCATTCTCCGCGCTTCCCTTCCGCCAGTCGTAAGGAAAAACAAAAAGCGTTTCGCCCTCGCTATAGCCGTCCGCCTCAAGTTCCGAAATGAGGCCGTCGAAAATATGCGAGGTCTGGCCGATGCCGAGGAGGTGTCCGGTAACACTCCGCACGATACCACCCAAAGCCATCGGCTTTTCGGGATTTTCCGTACCATCGATCTGTAAAGCCAGGTCATCCAGGTAACCGTCGGAAAGCGACCAGGCCATTGTGTCCACCGCCGGCCAGATTTCGCCCTTGTCGTCGTAATCCTTGTAAAGATAAGAACCCATGATGCCGGGCACGATGATCACCGGATTCTTGGCCGGCGGCGGGGCGGCTCTGGCGCTTGTGAAAGTGCAGGTGACTTCGCTGTAGGGGTAGGCTGTGATAAAGACCGTGCTTGTGGCGTAACTGAAGGCATTGCGTGGATTGTTGCTTGAACAGGATATTGTGCTTTCTTGCCAGCCGGCTGGAACGGTTTCGGAAATATTCACCAATTCGCGGTTGCCTACAGCCGAATAAACGGTGTGGGAACCGGCACTCGAAGCGGTTTGAATGTCGAAATCCAGCTGGTCAAACGCGTTATGAAAATGAAATGGAAAGGTCGCGTCGCCGCTTCCCGCGCCGGTCGTTTTGTTTATCGTCACGTCAAAATACGGCGTCAGCATCATCGCTTCCGTTTGCCGCGGCGCAGAAAATGGAAACACGGCCGCGGCCGCGACAGCCAAGACAAAAAAACTCGGAAGACAACCGCTGAAGCTGTTGCGGCCGAAGGAGAGACGCATGCACAATATTTTATTATAATTGCGCACCTTCGCAATAAAATATGTGTGGATAACTGAGCCGCGTGCTCCTTTTCAGGCACTGATTATAAATATGCTATAGCGTAAAAATAGACAGTAGATGCGGGATGAACGAGAATCATGACCCGGATCCCCGCTTCCGCGAGAATGACAGAAAAGATTAGAAGTTGGAAATCAGTTATTTCAGCTTAACCACCTCTTCCCACGGCAGACCGATTTTGCCAAAATGCCCGTACGAAGCTGTTTGCCGGAAAATCGGTTTGCGCAAGTCCAAACGTTCGATAATCGCCCGCGGCCGGAAATCAAAATGCTTTTTCACAATCGCCGAAAGGTCCTTCCCTGTCTCGTCGGCCGCGTATACCATCAAAGGATCGATGTGGCCGATGGCGTAAGCGACGGAAACGATGCATTCGCGGGCGTAACCGTTGGCCACCAGATTTTTAGCGACGAAGCGGCACATGTAGGCGCCGGAACGGTCAACTTTGGTAGCGTCCTTGCCGGAAAAACAGCCCCCGCCGTGCGGCACCAACCCTCCGTAAGTGTCCACGATAATTTTTCGTCCGGTCAGTCCGGCATCAGCTTCAAAACCGCCTTGCACGAACGAGCCGGTCGGGTTTACTAAAATGCCGACATCGTCCATTTCGACGCCAAGTGTCGGCAGGATAAGCATTTCAGAAATGGTTTTTTTAATTTCCTCCTGGCTTACGGCTTTATCATGCTGACAGCTCACTAGAACTGTCTTGATTTTGCCTTCGTGAAAGGTAACTTGGGTTTTGCCGTCGGGCCGAAGCCACTTGATCGCGCCGCTTCGGCGCAAATCTTCGAGGCCCTTGGCGAGCTTGTGCACCAAGACGACGCCGCGCGGCAGAAATTCCGGCGTCTCGGCCGTGGCATAACCGTACATGATTCCCTGGTCGCCCGCGCCGCCGGTATCAACGCCTTGGGCGATGTCGGGCGATTGGGCGACAAGATATTCGTGAATATCCAGCTTCGCGCCGTAACCGATATCGCGGTAAACGTCAGCGGCAATTTTGGAGTAATTAACCTTAGCTTTGCTGGTAACTTCCCCGCCGATGACCAGATGGCCGTGACTGCCGAAAGTTTCCACCGCCACGCGGCTCATCGGATCCTCCGTGAGGCAAGCGTCCAGAATGGCGTCGGAAATCTGGTCGCAAACCTTGTCCGGGTGGCCGGAGGTAACGCTTTCGACTGTGTAAGTGCTGTTCAGTCTTTTGTGCATCTTATTTTTGATAATTAATAAAATTTAATAATTAAAAAATCCTCCTTCGCGGGAAGATTTTTTGTTTATCTTTCCCCGAAGGGTCTGGGTTGAGCACCTTGCTTCGACCGAAGCGCCGGAACAGGCTGCTAGGCGGATTGATGAGCCAGATGCTCACTTCTGCTCTCGCAGAATACCCGCCTTCTGGATAACATATTCAATTGAGAAACAGTATAACGGGAGCAGTTTAGAAAAGCAAGAAAATGCCCGTCCCGATGCGACATCGGGACGGGCCAGGATTATCATACGGCCGGAGCGACCGCCGGTTGACCAGCCGCAGGCAAACCTGTCGGTAACCCCGCGCGATGGGTGTTACCGTTTCCCGCCTTTTCATAAGCCGGTTTTGCCACGCGGTTGCCAAGGCGCCGGCGGATATTCCGGAGCCACACTCTATGTCTATGGTAATTCATACTGGCGAACATCATGCCACGGCTGGCGCGCGTTTTCAATTGTGCTATAGTTTCTCTAAATTATTCATGGCGAACAATAATGCTGACGGGAACAGTAATCACGCTTATCGCAAAGGTCTCGATTATGTCGGCGTGGCCGTGGTTTATTATTGCCATGACGGCAGAGGCAATTTTGTGATGAGCAAACGCGGCAAAAACTCGCGTGACGAGCAAGGCAGATGGGATCCGGGCGGAGGCGGGGTGGAATTCGGCATACCGATCTTGGAAAATCTGCGTAACGAAATCCGCGAAGAGTACGGCGCGGAAGTTTTTAAGCATGAATTTCTAGGTTTCCGTGATGTTCATCGCGAAACCGAAAAAGGCAAAACACACTGGCTAGCGCTGGATTTTAAAGTCTTGGTTGATCCAAAGCAGGTCAAAAACAACGAACCGCATAAACTTGATGATGTGCGCTGGTTCACGCTTGATACTCTTCCCTCGCCTGTTCATTCCCAAATGCCGGAATTTATCCGGCTGTATGATAAAAAGTTACGGGAATAATTAATTATGGCCAAGCAAAAAGTTGCCATTTTTGATGTTGATGGAACTTTGTTTCGTTCTAGTTTTTTAATCGAGCTTGTTGAAGCGCTTATAGCAGAGGGAATTTTTCCAAAGCAGAGCCGGGTAATTTACGAACGTGAATATCGCGCCTGGGTCAACCGTGAAGGATCGTATGAAGATTATATCGAGGCGGTTATCGCCTCATTCATGAAATACCTGCGAGGCGTTTCGTTTGGCGACTTCGAGCGAATCGGACTGAAAGTTGTTGAAAGAAATCAGGACAGGACTTATCGTTATACCCGAGATTTGGCTAAGAAACTAAAACGGCGCGGCTATTTTCTTCTGGCTGTTTCCCAGTCGCCAAAAGGCGTGCTCGACACTTTCTGCAAACGGCTTGGTTTCAATAAAGTTTACGGCCGTTTTTACGAGCTGGGCGCGTCTGATAAATTTACCGGCGAGGTAGTCGATCTTCACCTTATTGCCAACAAGGCCAACATTGTGCGGCGGGCTGTCGAAAAAGAAAATCTTACACTTAAAGGTTCGTACGGCATCGGCGATACTGAAGGTGATATCTCAATGCTTGAATTGGTTGATCATCCGATTTGTTTCAATCCCAACGCCAAACTTTACCGCTATGCCAAGCTCAACGGCTGGAAAATCGTAGTGGAGCGGAAGGATGTGGTTTATGATATTGACAGTTAGCCGATAAAGACACGGAAGAAGAACATGGAGAAGAGTTTAAGGTGAACGGCGATGAGCTGATCTCCAAGGTTAAATTTGATCCGCGAAGGCAATGCCCGCCGCATTATAAATAAAGTTTGCCGCCCGTCCCATTCCCGCGGCAAGCCGTTCCCTCGGGAGTGCCCTCGGCGGGGTTATTCCGCGGGCGGCATCAGGGAAACTTTGTCGGACAGGAGCGAGCGGAGCTCGCTCCTGTCCATTAGGCGGCCATTCATCCCCGCCCGCCAAGCGGGCGGGGATGAATGGCCGCTGCCGATAAATAATGAAAAAGGCGAGACGATTGTGGAAATCCCGGTAACGCTCGGCGCTGTCGGGGCGCTTGTCGCGCCGGCTCTTGCCGTAGTCGGCACGGTTGCCGCACTTGTTACCCGCTGTACGATTGTTGTAATCAAAAATAGTACCTCCGGGTACAAATAGTCCGGCTCGCTTAACATTCTAACATTCTGCAGAATGTTAGAATGTCAGGCAACATGTTATCGGTGGAGATTTTTTCGCCAGTTCTCGATCTTTTGATGGTGGCCCGAAAGCAGAATCTTCGGCACGCGATAGTTTTTGCCTTTGAATTTGAAAATTTCCGGTCGGGTATAGACATCCGGACTCGCGACGCGATTTTCTTCAAGCGACGCGAGGTCTCCAAGCACGCCGGGAATTTGGCGGGAAATTGAATCAACCATAACCATCGCCGGAAGCTCGCCGCCGGTAACGACGTACGGTCCCACCGAAACTTCGTCAACTTTGATTTTGAACGCGTTTTTTACGGCTTGTTTTACCCGCGCGTCTATTCCCTCGTAACGGCCGCAGATGAAAATGATATCGGTGAATTTCTTGGCGTAAGTTTTCGCGATTTTCGTATCAAACTGCTTACCGCCTGGCGTTAACCAAATTATCAATGGTTTCTTTTTCTTATCTTTCAACTTACAACTCGCAACCGCCTCTATTACCGGAAGCGCCTGAATCACCATTCCGGGACCTCCGCCGTATGGCGCGCGGTCGATTCGCCGCCATTTATTTTCCGCATACTCGCGCGGGTTGTAAAATTGAACTTTGATTTTTCCATCCTCAATCGCCCGTTTCAAAATAGACTCGCCTAAATATGAGCGAAAGGCGGACGGGAATAAAGTAATGATGTGGAAAACCATACAGGGTTTAGGGTACAGGGTTTAGTCAAGAAAGGCAATATGCGCAAAACTTGTCGACCTGCCAGGTCGGCAAATTTTGGTGGCAAGAAATAAGAAAAAAGAGCTGGTCGATCCAGCTCTTAAAGGTTCAGAACATCCATCATGTTGTAGAGATCCGGCGCCCTGACTGCTCCATAGCTATCCGATGCCACCCATTTGGCCGCGAGAAGGGCGCCCTTGGCGAAACACTCACGACTGCCAGCTTCGTGAGAAAGAACGATTTCCTCGCCAGATCCGAGAAACATCACTTGGTGCTTGCCGAAGACGGTGCCGCCGCGGACGGAATGGATGCCGATTTGAGAGCAATCGCGCTCGCCAACTTGCGACCCACGATCATAGACCGCATAGGAATTTGCCGGTGGTCTGGGCATCTCGGAAAATTTCTGATCACGCACTCCGGCAAGAATTTGGAAAAGGGTTTTCGCAGTTCCGCTCGGCGCATCCTTCTTGTACCGATGATGCGTTTCCACGATTTCCAAATCAAACCCCTGCCCAAGGATCTCCGCCGCCTTGCGCGTCAGCCAGAACAAGACGTTGACGCCGAGGGAGAAATTTGTCGCTTTGACAATCGCGATGTGCCGCGCGTTAATATTAATCTCCTCCAACTGTTCAGAGGTGTGTCCGGTGGTGCCAATGACTGCCGGCGTTTCGGTGACAACGCAACGCGCGAGCAAGTTTGACATTGCACTCGGCGTGCTGAAGTCCACAACGACATCGCAGTTCGCAACCGCTTTCTTCAGAGTTTCTTCAAATGGAACAATGCCGCTGGTTCCATTCGCGATATCACACCCCACGACATCAATGCCGGGGTCTTTCTTCGCCACCTGGACCAACACTGATCCCATTTTGCCTTCGGAGCCGTTAACAACGATCTTCGTTTTCATGTTTTCTCTTTCGTATAGGTTTGTCTGCACAGTCGGGATATTACCCTACCCGCAAAAAAATTTTTGTCAAGAAAATGCACTAGACGAGTACATCGGTAACAGTTTGTTCGCTTTTGAATAATACTCCCACGGCGTCTGGTAGCCAAGGGTTTGGTGCGGCCGAACGAAGTTGTACTCGATCAGCCATTCGGTCAGTTTCCGATTGAAGAGGGCGGGGT